>JAQXHW010000173.1 GCA_029007475.1 Oscillospiraceae bacterium
TTCCTGAGTGTCCTCAGGAGTAAGTTCTGCTACGAAGCCAACTCTGCCTAAATTTACTCCTATAATAGACTTCGAATATATTGCGGCATATCTTGCGCTATGCATAATTGTACCGTCTCCGCCGGCTATTACCGCAATATCACAGGCTATAAAAAGCTCCTCATAGGTTTCATAGTAGGTAATATTATGCTTAGCTGAGATATCCTTTGCCTCAGAGAGCATCAAGACATCTGCGCCTTCCTTTTGAAACTCAGAAATGAGAGTATCGGAGACCTCACCTGCTTTTGCGTTTTTCAGATTTACAACTAAGGCAATTTTCAAGGTTATCACTCCTTTATAAGAGCTTCGTGAGATATTCTTGCAAGCTCCCTCGGGGTAATTTCACATAGGAGCTGCGGGTTTTCGCTTTTCTTGATATGTATTAAGTATTCTATGTTTCCCTCAGGACCTTTTACAGGTGAGAAGTCAAGTCCTAAAACATCGTAGCCTGCCTCAAGGCAAAAACTTTTAATATTCTCGATAACTTCCTCATGTACCGCTATATCACGAACAACACCCTTTTTACCTACCTTTTCGCGGCCTGCTTCAAACTGGGGTTTTATTAAGCAAACGGCTTCGCCAAAATCCTTAAGAAGAGGTCTTGCAACAGGTAAAATCAGCTTTAAGGATATAAAAGACACATCAACGGAGAAAAAGTCGATTTCATCGGGTACTTGCTCAGATGTAACCTTGCGGAAATTGGTACGCTCAAGATTTACAACTCTCTCGTCGTTGCGTAATTTCCAAGCAAGCTGTCCATAGCCTACATCTATGGAGTAAACCTTAGAAGCTCCGCTTTGGAGCATACAGTCAGTAAATCCACCGGTTGAAGCTCCTATATCCATACAGACTGCTCCCTCAAGGTTTATGGGAAAAACCTTCATGGCCTTCTCTAATTTTAAGCCTCCGCGGCTTACGAATTTAAGGGCAGAACCTCGCACCTCGAGATTTACGTCCTCCTCGTAGCTTGTACCGCACTTATCTGCTTTTTGGTTATTTACATACACAAGTCCTGCCATTATAACAGCCTTTGCCTTTTCCCTGCTCTCGGCAAGTCCTTTTTCATAAACCAAAACGTCAAGTCTTTTTTTCATAAATTATCCTTTGTTATACTTCATGGTTTCGTAGATATTCTCTGCGTCCAGCTTTAAGGCGTTAAGCGCAACAGAAGTCTTAGAATGAGGAACAAACACGTCCTCAATAGCGGTAATATGAAATGAACCTAAGAATTTTCTGTTCATAAGCTCAGATTCAAAAATCTCCGCTACACCGCCGCTGCGCATTCCTTCCTCGAAGAAATGAACAAATTTGAATTTTGCGGCAAATTTTATTGCCTCCTCAGAGATAGGCTTAATCTTACAGAGCTTCAGGATACATACCTTAATTCCGTATTCATTCAGCATATCCCGCGCTTTTACGGCTTCACCGAATAATCTTCCGTAAGTTACGATAAGTCTTTGAGCATTTTGGTTGCCGTAGACTTTATAGTCTATATTGCCCTGTCCGTAATCCTCGGGTCGTTCAGGCTCAGAGCCTCGTGGGTAACGCACAGCGGTAAGCCCCTTTGATTTATTAACGGCGGTATCAAGGGCTTCCTTAAGCTCGTCAAAATAACAGGGAGAGTAAATTGTTGTACCGGGGATTGAATTAAGAATTGAAACATCGAAAAGACCCTGGTGGGTTTCGCCGTCCTCTCCTACAACGCCGGCTCGGTCTATACCTAAAACAAGATGCAGATTCTGCACTGCTGCATCGTGGATAAGCTGGTCGTAGGCTCTTTGCAGAAAGCTTGAATACACCGCAAAAACAGGAGTCATGCCCTTTGAGGCAAGGCCGCTTCCGAAGGTTACTGCGTGTTCCTCAGCAATACCTACGTCGAAAAATCTCTCTTTATACTTCTTAGAAAAATCGGAGAGTCCTGTGCCTACGGTCATCGCCGCTGTTATTGCGCAAAGATTCTTGTTCTTTGCCCCAAGCTCTACCATGGTTTCACCGAAGCAATCGGAATAGCTTTTTCCACAGGAGAGAGGCTCTCCTGTATCCACATGAAATTTACCGATTCCGTGAAAGCTCTTTGGGTCATCCTCTGCGAACTGATAGCCCTTGCCCTTAACGGTTACTGCGTGAATAAGTACAGGGCCTTCAACCTTTTTGGCGGCTGTGAGGGCATTTATTATATCCTCAAAATTATGACCGTCAACAGGGCCGTAATAGTGGAAACCGAAATCTTGAAAAAGATTGTTTTTATAGTAGCTTTTACGAATTCTATTCTTAACCTTTGTAAGAAACTTAACGAGGGGACGTCCTACAAGGGGAACCTTATTCAGAAATTTCTCAAGGCGAGTCTTAGCGTTTGCGTACCAAGGGCTGATACGGATACCTGTCAAATATTTGGAGACTGCTCCTACGTTTTTTGAAATGGACATCTTATTGTCATTGAGCACAACAATGAAGTTTTTCTTAGAAC
>JAQXHW010000174.1 GCA_029007475.1 Oscillospiraceae bacterium
AGGGTAGAGTCCCTGAACCGATAAGGACTGAAAATTCTCGTTTCTCATGATTCTAACAGGAGAGGAGCTTCTTGTTTCTGCCGCGGTAAGCATCCCTCCGAAATCCTCAAAAATGCGGTTTCTTTTTGAGAGGTCAAAAAGCCCCTCCCTTAGTGAATTAGCAATAAAATCCGGGAAAATATCACGGATAGGCATAAATTCGTAACCGGGCCTGATAGAAGGCTCGGTTTTATTCATTATTCCGGAGCTTTCTCCTAAGAAGTCAGCAATGCTCTCAACAGGAGCAATATAGCTGTGTGTCTTTTCAAAGGCGACTCTCTCGATTTTTCTCTGTAACGCAATACCGTCAAGAGGGTTGCCGCAGTCATAGTCTTTTGGGTTAACGCTTACAAGAATTGCGCTGTTGGAGTTTTCAGCATCGCGAGCATAAAGACTCATTCCGTTGGTACATAGCATATTTTCCTCGCTTGAAGCGTTTACAACTAAGCCTCCGGGACACATACAGAAAGAGTACACACCGCGTCCGTCTTTAAGGTGAGTGCTTACTTTATAATCGGCTGTCGGTAGCTTATCCTTGTATTTACCGTACTGACAGTAATTAACGTAATCTCTGTTATGCTCAACCCGAACGCCTATCGAAAAAGCCTTTTGCTCCATGAGAATGCCCTTGTCATAGAGCATCTGAAAGGTGTCTCTTGCGCTGTGACCGGTAGCTAAAACCAAGTGCTCGGTATCTATTGTTTCTCTGTAACCAAAGCTTTCCAAAGTAACGGAAGTAATTTTACCGTTAGCAGTCGTGAAATTGGTAAAAAGGGTATTAAACTTGAAAACACCGCCCAAGCTCTCAATCTCTTTTCTTATATTGATGATGGTAGACTTTAGCTTATCTGTACCGATATGCGGCTTTGCGTTGATTAGAATATCTTCGGGTGCGCCATGGTTCACAAATTCTCTCAGCACAAAACCCTGGCGTATATCCTTAGTGCCTGTATTTAACTTTCCGTCAGAAAAAGTGCCTGCGCCGCCCTCGCCAAACTGAACGTTAGAGCTTGTGTTCAAGGCTTTGCCGCTCCAAAAGCTCTCGATGGTACGAGTTCTGTCCTCAACCTTTTCTCCTCTCTCTACCACAATAGGCTTAGCACCGCATCTTGCAAGAAGTAAAGCACAAAAAAGTCCGGCAGGACCGGCACCTACAACAACAGGTGAGTGTGTAAGTTTTTTATCACAGCTAAAGGAATATTCTTTTTCCTCAGCCAGCTGACAGTTTTGGGCTTTTTTGAGTATTTTACTCTCATTGCCCGAAACCTTGACCTCTAAAGCGGCAACATAGTGAATATCCTGCTTTTTCCTTGCATCAATGCTGATTCTTTTAACCCTCGCAGATATAATATCCTCAAGGCTTATCCCAAGGGCTTTTGATGCGCAAGAGTTAATATCGTCTTTTGTATACTCAATCGGTAAACGTTGGTTATTTATAGTTATCATGATAAAATATCCTTTGCGGCTGTGTATGCTGAAGCGAAAGCATATTGCAGATTTGCGCCGCCGCAGTCTCCGTCGCAATCCGTAGCTTCTCCAACAATATATAGGCCTCTGAAGAGCTTGCTCTCCATGGTAAACATATCAATTTCATTGCCAGGTACTCCTCCGGCGGTAACTTGAGCTTTTGAGAAATCCTTGTGGGGAAGTACAGTAAAGCGGAAATCGGTAATAGTCTCGGCAAGATTATTCAGGCTGTTTTTATCAAGCTCGGAAATCGGCGAACTCGGTAGTATTCCCGACTCTTTAAGCAAAGCAAGCGAAAGCATTTTCGAGAACATACCGGTAAGCAAGTCCTCGGCTGTGTTGTTACCTTTGAGGCGTCTCATTTTTTTATCAAATAAAGTCAAAATGCCACTCGCAGAAAAGCCTTCATAAAGATTAACTGAAATTTCGGTGTTATCCATTGTGTTAGCAAGCCTTGAAAGATTGAAAACGCATATTCCGGAAAGAGCATTATCCGCAAACTGAAGCTCACCTGATTCGGATTTTATAACCCTATTGTCTTTAACAAGGCTAACCTTTGCCTTTACTCTCAAGCCCTTTAGAGCTTTCAGGTAAGGCGACTTAACGGTAACAGGGCATAGAGTGGGGTAGAGAGGGGTAATTGTATGGCCCATTTTATTAAGTGCTTCAAAAATACTCACATCTGCCCCTGTTGAGGGAGCAGCTTTTCCTCCTGTTGCGACAATTACCTTATTACCGAAGAAATCCCCGCTTGCTGTTTTAAGCTGATATCCACCACGATGAGCTGAAATCGAATTAACCTTCGTGCCTGTATATATCTCAACCCCATAATTTTTGAGGTTTAACCTGAGAATATCCAGTACAGAATTGGCTTGTTTTGTACGGGGATATACAAGCCCGCCTTGTTCAATCGTTGTAGGCAAACCGAAGCTGCCAAATATATCAATAATTTTCTGTGGGGGACAAGCCTTAAGCAAATGTTCGGCACAGTATTTGAAGCTGCCGTGGTACATCTCGGGTGTGAGATTTACGTTAGTAAGGTTACATCTTCCGTTACCCGTAACCAAGAGCTTTCTGCCGACTCTGTCGCTGCTTTCAAGCACAGCAACAGATAGATTCTCGTTTTCAGACTTAACAAGCAAAGCCGCAAAAAGACCTGACGCACCGCCGCCTATGATAATAACGTCCTTTTTATTTGGGTTATTACGCTCCATATATTATCACCGCACAAAATTATTCAAAATAATTATAGGTGAAAGGAAGAAATAATACAAGAGTTTATTTGACATATTACGATAAATTATATAAAATAGTAAGGATTGGTTGTGATAAAATGAAACTAAAGAAATCCACAATAATTTGCCGTGTTATATTTACAGTTTTAGTTGTGCTGGTTATCGGCTTTATATTCTCTCAATCTCTGCTTCCTGCGACCGAGTCCAGCGCAGAAAGCGGAAGAGTTATAAAATTCCTAAACGGAATTTTAGAGAGTATAGGCATACCTCCCTTTATCACTCAGCACCTGGCACGCAAAGCAGCACACTTTATTGAATTCGGTGTATTAGGTTTTTGCCTTTGCGCCATGATAAACTCCTACACAGCTAAAACAGTAATATCAGGACTGTCAGCCTTAGGCGGTACAGCTCTTGTGGCTGTGATTGATGAGAGCTTACAGTTAATCTCCGACGGCAGAAGCTTTCAGGTTTCTGATATTTTATTAGATACCTTAGGCGGTTTTACGTTTATTTTTATACTTACTGTTGTTATATTTATTGCGAGAAAAAAGAAAGAAGCTAAGAATAATGAATAACTCTCAAGCGCTACAAAAAAATAAAATGGGTACAGAGCCTATTGTGCCTCTTATTATCAAAATGAGCTTACCCGCAATGTTTTCCATGCTGATACAGGCACTATATAACGTAGTGGACAGCGTGTTCTTAGGATACTACGGACAGGGAAGTGAAGCGCTGACAGCAGTATCTCTCGCATATCCTCTTCAGCTTTTACTTATAGCCTTTGTTGTAGGTACAGGAGTCGGTATCAACTCTCTGATTGCACGCAGGCTGGGTGAGGGAGATGTAAAAAATGCCCAAAATGTCGCCATGACAGGTATTATCTTGGGTGTTGCAACGTGGATTGTCTTTGCTCTTATGGGAATTTTTGCATCAAGACCCTTCATAACCTTTATGGCGGGTAGCGAAAATACTCAAATTATCGACTACGGCGTTGAGTACATATTCATTGTTCTTGTGTTCTCCTTAGGTATATTCATTCAAGTAATGATTGAGAAGTCTATTCAGGCAACGGGAAACATGATTATTCCAATGGCTTCTCACCTGATCGGTGCAGTCACCAATATTGTCTTAGACCCGATTTTCATTTTCGGCTTAGGTCCTATTCCGTCAATGGGGGTAAAAGGCGCGGCAATAGCCACGGTCCTGGGTCAATGGCTTTCTATGTTAATACTTGTTGTAACTGTTTGCGTCAAAAAGTTTGCCTTCAAGTTTTCGTTCAAGGGCTATAAACTTAGTATGAAAACTATAAAAGAAATTTATAGTGTGGGACTTTCAGGTATTGTTATGCAGTCAATCGGCGCTGTTTTACTTTCTGCAATCAATATCATTATCAATCTTTCTCCCTCGCCTGCGGATGTAAATACTGCGGCGCAGACAGTTTACGGACTATACTTCAAAATACAAAGCTTTATCTTTATGCCTGTATTTGGCTTGAATCAGGGAATATCTCCTATTATGAGCTTCAACTACGGCGCCAAGTGTAAGGAAAGACTCCTGAAAACGCTAAAAATCGGACTGATAATTGCCTTTTCTATAATGCTCTTGGGCACACTTCTGTTTCAGATTATCCCCAGTCAAATTCTGTCTCTTTTTGATGTAGACGAACAAATTTTATCCATAGGCAATAAGGCTCTGCGTACAATAAGTATATGCTTCCTGCCTGCTTCTGTGGGAGTTATCTTCACAGCCCTGTTCCAAGCGGTAGGAAAGGGTATGAGAAGCCTTCTCATGTCTGTACTTCGACAGCTTGTGTTGATTATTCCCTTAGCGTTTGTCCTTTCAAAAATCAGCATAGACGCCATGTGGTTTGCTTTCCCGATATCTGAGTTTGTGGCTATGGTGGTTGCAATTCTTTTCTTTATTGACCTTAATAAAAAAGACTTCTCAAAATTAGGAAAGTAAATAATACCCCTTGCATATATTAATGCAGGTGATATTATGGACAACTTAAATTATGCTAATGATTTCAAAGACGAGCAGTGGATTAGCCTGTCTGAGCCTGTAATGGCAGAACCGGTGTCTTTGGACAATTTGGAAATACCGGAGGATATAGAGCCTGATAAATCAGAGCCTAAAAGGAAAAAATCAATCAAAGCGCCTATTGTTACTATACAGCTTATAGTATTTCTTGCTGTTTTACTGTTTCTCTTTTTATCAAAAACCTTTCTTCCGGATATTTTCGATACATTCAAGACTACATACGACAGAGAAATTAAAAGCACTATGTTCTCCAGCGGCGATTTTAAGAGTAACTCATATCTCAGCTTTTTTACCTCAAGTCCTGACGAAGCGTGATGTTAAGCATCAAATGTTTCAAAATTCCCGTAAGACTATCCTATCCTGCCGTTGCGCTGTTTACTTTATCCGTGATTATATCGGGAAAAGACTCGATGATTTGTTTATGCTTGTTTTGCTCTGTATTTCACGAGTTAGGTCATCTCTTTCTCATCTGCCGTTTTTGCGGCAAACCACGGGGGATCTCAGTAAACTTAGGGGATATCGCCATAGAAAGCGATACAACATGTCTTTCAAAATCCGGAGAACTGCTTATTGATATCGCAGGGCCTATTTCAAATTTCCTGTTATCTCTCTTAACAATACTCCTCTATTTTTTCTCTAATGCCCCGATTTTATTAAATTTATGCCTATGCTCGCTCTTCATCGGACTGTTTAATTTGCTTCCTCTAAAGAGCTTGGACGGGGGAAATATACTGCATAATCTCTTAACAAAAAGATTTACTCTTAAAACAGCCGACACAATACTTGATATTATCTCTGTAATTTTCATAATTCCGTTTTTAGTCGGTGGATTTCTCATTCTTTTTATCTCAAAATACAACTATTCTCTATTGCTTATTGCAATATATCTTATACTTTTAATATCAAATAAAGAAATGCGGTGATACCTTGTATAGTAAAGAAGTTGAAAAGATACTGCTAAAGGTTCAAAAGCCCGGAAGATACACAGGCGGCGAGCTTAACAGTATTGTAAAGGATAAAAGTAAGGTTGATGTGAGATTTGCTTTCTGCTTCCCTGACACATACGAAATCGGTATGTCCCATTTGGGTATGAAAATTCTTTACAGTCAGTTTAATTCTTACGACCATATTTGGTGTGAGAGGGTTTTTGCTCCTTGGATTGATATGGAAGAGCAGATGATAAAAAACAATATTCCCCTTTATGCCTTAGAAAGCGGAGACCCTTTGACAGAGTTTGATTTTATCGGCTTTACGCTTCAATATGAGCTCTCATATACAAACGTGCTAAATATGCTAAAGCTCGCAGGAATTCCTGTGCTTTCAAGCGAGAGAACCGAGCTTAGTAACATCGTAGTTGCAGGGGGAACCTGCACCTCTAACCCGGAGCCCTTAGCCGACTTTATTGATATATTCTTTATCGGCGAAGGAGAAGAGGTAGACATTGAGGTTATGGAGCTCTACCGGGATTTCAAAAAGCAAGGGAAATCCAAAGAGGAATTCTTGATTGCCGCCGCACAGATTGAGGGCGTATATGTGCCCGCGCTCTATGAGGTTGAGTATAATGAGGACGGCACAATAAGCAGCTTCACACCTAAACACGGCGCACCCGAGAAAGTATCAAAGCGTATTATGATGGATATGGACAACACCTACTACCCCGACTCCTTTGTAGTTCCCATGGTAGAGATTGTCCACGACAGAGCCATTTCCGAGATTTTCCGAGGTTGTATCAGAGGCTGCCGCTTCTGTCAGGCAGGCTTCCTTAACCGCCCCGTGAGAGAAAAATCAAAGGATACAATACTCAATCAATGCCGTACTCTGTGCGACAGCACAGGCTACGACGAGGTTTCGCTCTCATCTCTTTCATCCTCGGATTATTCAGATATTGTAGGTCTCCTCACAACCTTAACCGAATGGTCCGATAAATCCGGAGTAAGCCTTTCTCTGCCCTCCCTTCGAGTAGACGGCTTTACCGATGATATCATGAATAAGATTAAAACCGTACGCAAAAGCGGACTTACCTTTGCTCCCGAAGCTGGAACTCAGCGACTTAGAGATGCAATAAACAAGAACGTGCGCGAGGACGAGCTTTTGAAGACCTGCCACACAGCCTTTGCCGGCGGCTGGACAAACGTAAAGCTCTATTTCATGATAGGGCTTCCCACCGAAACTCTCGAGGATGTAGAAGGTATCGCTAACTTAGGACAGGCTGTAGTAAACGAGTTTTACCGTACGGAAGGCAGGGCAAAGGGCAGGGGAGTAAATGTCACGGTTTCTGCTTCGTCCTTTGTGCCCAAACCGCACACGCCTTTCCAATGGGAAGCACAGGACACCATTGAAACAATCCATAAAAAGCAAAAACACCTAAAGGAAAGCATCCATACAAAAAAGATTAGCTTTAACTATCACGAAGCCGATACAAGCTACCTTGAGGGCGTTTTCGCAAGAGGTGACCGCAAGCTCTGCAAGGTTATGCTTAAAGCCTGCGAGAAAGGTTTTCGTTTTGACGGCTGGAACGATTGCTTTAACTTCAACGCATGGATGGATATTTTCAAAGAATGCGGCATAGACCCTGATTTCTATACCACAAGAAAACGCAGCTTTGATGAAATACTCCCTTGGGATTTCTTGGATTACGGTGTTTGCAAAAGATTCCTCATGAGTGAGCGTGAGAAAGCCTACAACAGTAAAACAACCCCTAACTGCCGTGAGAAGTGTTCAGCCTGCGGCGCAAATAAATACGGAGGAGGTATCTGCTTTGAAAAACGTTAGAATATGGTTTAGAAAGGTAGACGCCTGTAAGTATATCTCTCACCTTGACCTAAATCGTACCATGACACGCGCTATCCGGCGTGCAGAGGTACCTCTTTGGTACACAGAGGGCTTCAATCCCCATCCGTTCATTACCTTCCCTCTGCCTATTTCCTTGGGAATTGACGGCATAAACGAGTGTATGGATATCCGTATTATTGACGAC
>JAQXHW010000175.1 GCA_029007475.1 Oscillospiraceae bacterium
GCTTAAAGCCTGTTTACTGGTGCCCTGAGTGCAAGACTGCTCTTGCAGAGGCTGAGATTGAGTATGCCGAGGATCCTTGCTTCTCAATTTATGTTAAGTTCCCGGTATCTGACGATTTAGGCAAAATCAGCGCATTAGGTGTTGACCCTGCAAAGACCTTCTTTGTAATCTGGACTACCACAACTTGGACTCTCCCCGGCAACGTAGCTGTTTGCGTGGGTCCTGAGTTTAACTATGTAATCGTAAAATCCGGCGACGAGTTCTATATTATGGCTGAGGAGCTCTATAAGAGCGCATTTGAGGCCGCAGGCATTGAGGAATATGAGGTTGTTGCCGAGATTAAGGGCAGCGAGCTTGAATATATCAAGACAAGACATCCCTTCCTCGACAGAGAGTCCCTCGTTATTGTAGGCGACCACGTAACTCTTGAGAGCGGTACCGGCTGTGTTCATACTGCTCCCGGACACGGTGTTGAGGACTACGATGTTTGCCGCAATTACCCCGAGATTCCTATTATTGTTCCCGTTGACGGCGACGGCAGACTCACCGAGGAAGCAGGTCAGTTTGCAGGACTTCTTACCGCCGACGCAAATAAGCCTATTGCTCAGCATCTTGAAAGCTTAGGGCTTCTCTTTGGACTTAAAAAGATCATTCACCAGTATCCTCACTGTTGGAGATGTAAACAGCCTGTGCTTTTCAGAGCTACTAATCAGTGGTTCTGCTCCGTTGACGATTTTAAGGCTGATGCTGTAAAGGCAATCAACACGGTAGAGTGGATTCCCGGATGGGGTAAAGACAGAATTACCTCAATGGTACAGGAGAGAAAAGACTGGTGTATTTCCCGTCAGCGCAGATGGGGCGTTCCCATTCCCATCTTTTTCTGTAAGGATTGCGGCGAGCCTTATATAGACAAGGCTGCTATGGATAATGTCGCCGCTCTATTTAGAGAGAAAGGCTCTGACGCTTGGTTCACTTATGACGCCGCCGATATTCTCCCGGAGGGAGCTAAGTGCTCAAAATGCGGCTCATCTTCATTTGAAAAAGAGCGCGACATTATGGATGTCTGGTTTGACAGCGGTGTAACTCATGCCGCAGTATGTAAGACGCGCCCCGAGCTTACCTGGCCTGCTGACCTTTATCTTGAGGGTGCAGACCAGTACAGAGGTTGGTTCCAATCCTCACTTCTCACTTCGGTAGCCGCATTCGGCGAAGCTCCCTATAAGGCAGTTCTCACTCACGGCTGGGTAGTAGACGGCGAAGGCAGGAAGATGAGCAAATCTTTAGGTAACGGTATTGAACCTCAGGAGATTGTAGACCAGTACGGAGCAGATGTTCTCCGTCTTTGGGTTGCATCTTCCGACTACCACGTTGATATTCGTATCTCTAAGGAGATATTAAAGCAGCTTTCAGAGGCTTACAGAAAAATCAGAAATACTGCACGCTATATCTTAGGTAACATATCTGACTTTGACCCTGATAATGACGCAGTTGCAGTAGATGAGCTTCTTCCCATTGATAAATGGGCAATCAACAAGTTAAATGAGCTTATAAGAAAGGTAAAGAACGGCTACGATACCTACGAGTTCCATCAGGTTTACCACGCAATCCACAATTTCTGTGTTGTTGATATGTCTAACTTCTACCTTGATGTTTTGAAAGACAGACTCTACACCGAAAAGGCAGATTCTAAGTCAAGACGTGCCGCTCAGACTGCTATCTATATCATTCTTGATTCAATGACTAAGATGATTGCTCCTATTCTTTGCTACACAGCAGACGAGATTTGGAGATTTATGCCCCATACTAAGGACAGCGACAGCGGCAATGTTATGTATAATCAGATGCCCGAAGTTATCGAGCTTGCTCTTGAGGACGATTTCATTTCCAACTGGGATAAGATTCACGAGCTCCGCGACATGGTTAAAAAGGAGATTGAGGGTGCAGTAAAGGAGAAGCTTGTTAAGACCTCTCTTGAGGCTTCTGTTACTCTCAGCGCAAAGGGCGAGGAGTATGACTTCATAAGCTCCGTTCTTGATGAGCTTGCAGCCGCATTCATTGTATCTAAGGTTGAGCTTAATGAAGATACCGACGGAGAGCTTAAGGTTACCGTTTCAAAGGCTCAGGGCGAGAAGTGTGAGCGCTGCTGGGCTTACAGCGATACCGTAGGCACTTCCTCGGAACATCCCACACTCTGCGCGCGCTGTGCCGCAGTTATCGGTTAAATTTAATTCAAAAGCGGTGTGTATTTTTATGCACCGCTTGTGCTTATTTGGAGGATATGTAATGGCTTTAGCTTTGATTATAGCCGCCTTGGTGGTTATTGTAGACCAGGTTTCAAAATTGCTGATTGTTCAATTCGGTGTAGATAACACAGTGGTTATTCCCGGACTTCTAAATTTTGTATATTCTGAAAATGACGGAATGGCTTGGGGGTTAGGCTCAGGCTTTGCTTGGTTTTTTGTTGTTGTAACTATTGTTGTAAGCGTGTTTATGATTTATCTTATGACAAAAAAGGACTTCAAAAGCAAGCTCTATTTTGTAGCCGCAGGACTGATTATCGGCGGGGGACTCGGAAATATGATTGACCGAATTTTCCGCGGTTTTGTAGTGGATTTTCTGTCACTCAGCTTTTTCCCTCCTATCTGTAATCCTGCTGATTATGCAATTACAGCAGGCACCATTTGCCTTATTGTGTTCATCATCTTCTACTACGGCAAGAAAAAAGAGTCTTCAAGTGAAAAAATCAGCTCAGAAAAAGAGTCTTAAGCATGAGATATTATTTTGAAATCCAAGAGGAATCTACGGGAAAAAGAGTAGATAAATTTCTCTCAGAGAATATTGATGAGCTTTCACGAAGCTATATTGCCGCCCTTATAGAGGATAAGCAGATTTTTGTAAACGGAAAAGCCGCGAGTAAAAGCTATAAGCTTTCAAAAGGCGATGAGATAGAGTTTACCGTTAGTGACGCGGTTGAGCCCTTAGCTGAACCGGAGGATATTCCTCTTGATGTTGTATATGAAGATGATGAGCTTATTGTGGTTAATAAGCCGAAGGGGATGGTTGTTCATCCTGCCGCAGGAAGTCCGTCCGGTACTCTTGTTAATGCTCTTCTCTTTCATTGTAAAGGTCAGCTTTCGGGCATTAACGGAGTTATGCGCCCCGGTATTGTTCACCGTATCGACAAGAACACAAGCGGACTTTTAGTTGTCGCAAAAACCGACAGAGCACACCTGTCTCTCTCAGAGCAGATAAAAGAGCACTCTGTTACAAGAGAATACAGAGCGGTAGTTTACGGCCATTTTAAGGAGGACAGGGGAGAGATAAACGCTCCTATCGGCAGACATAAAATTGACAGAAAAAAGATGTGCGTTACCGATAAGAACTCGAAATCCGCTGTTACTCACTATGAGGTTTTGGAGGAATTTAAGGATTTTTCGTATATTCGATGTGTACTTGAGACGGGACGCACTCATCAAATAAGAGTCCACATGGCGTATTTGGGACACCCGCTTGCCGGTGACGATGTCTACGGACCAAAAAAGGTAATAACCGAGCTTGAGGGCCAGTGTCTGCACGCAATAAAATTGGGCTTTCTACACCCCATAACCGGAGAATATATGGAATTTGAATCTGCACTTGAGGAGAAATTCGAAAGATTTCTTACAAAACTGCGAAATATGGGGAAATAATTATTATTCTATTTTGAAAAAACACTTGCAAAACAAATATATTTATGTTAATATATTGTAGTATTTGAATTTCCGTCGTACTCTGCGACGAGTTCAATCAAGCGACACAGTCGCAATTGATATGG
>JAQXHW010000176.1 GCA_029007475.1 Oscillospiraceae bacterium
CTTATGCTCTATCTCTCCGCCTTTGGTATCGACGCCGCCGACGCCCTTAATCTTTGGAAAAAATTCGGTTCAAAAACCATTGAAATAATCGAGGAAAACCCCTTTACCCTCTACACAGAGGGCGGCTCAATAAGCTTTGAAACTGCCGATATGATTGCCATGAAAAAGAGCTTTGAAAGAGACAGCAGTATTCGTATCAGAGCAGGACTTGCTTATGTTTTAAGACATAATCTTCGAAGCGGCCATACCTGTCTGCCTCAGGACAAGCTCCTGAAAACCACCGCAGAATTTCTAAAAGTCGAGCTTTTCAAGGCTGAGGCAGCTCTTGAGGAAATGGTCCTTGACGGCACCTTGGCAAGAGATATTTTTGAGGAAAGGGAATTTATATTCCTGCCCACCTACTATCAAAGCGAAAGCTACACAGCCGCAAGAATGAAGCTGCTCACCCGCTTCCCGACTACTCCCGTAAACAATATTGACAGGGAAATTACAGATGTTGAAGCACGGCACTCAATTTCCTATGCCGAGCTTCAGAGAAAAGCAATTTACGAAGCGCTTAAAACAGGTCTTTTAGTGCTTACCGGAGGTCCCGGAACCGGTAAAACCACCACCCTCAACGGTATTATAGAAATTCTTGAAAGAAACGGTCAAAAGGTGCTTCTCGCCGCTCCCACAGGTCGTGCGGCACAGAGGATGAGTGAGCTTACAGGCTGTGAGGCAAAGACTATTCACCGGCTTTTAGAGGTACAGTGGACCTCTGAGGAACAGCCTGAATTCAAGAAAAACGAGAGGAATATGCTAAACTGCGACGCCCTCATAGTTGACGAGCTCTCCATGGTAGACTCCATACTTTTTGAAAATATGCTGAGAGCCTTGCCTATGGGATGCAGGCTGATTTTAGTTGGTGACAGCGACCAGCTACCCTCCGTGGGTGCAGGAAACGTTCTCCACGATTTAATTGCTTCAAAGACTTTGCCCGTGGTAAAGCTCACGGAAATTTTCAGGCAGTCAAGGGAAAGCCTTATCGTCACAAACGCTCATAAAATCGTAAAGGGAGAAATGCCCCAGCTTGATATTCGGGATAAGGATTTCTTCTTTCTCCCCTGCTCAAATATGGAAAAAGCGCGCTCGCTTATCAGCGACCTGTGTGCAGAGCGGCTTCCCAAAAGCTACGGCTTCTCCCCTTTTTCAGACATTCAGGTTTTAACTCCCGGCAGGAAGGGAATATTGGGCACTAACGAGCTTAACGCTACTCTTAGAGAAAGGCTTAACCCTCCTGCAAAAGGTAAGGATGAAATCAGCTTCGGGCTCAATACCTACCGCTTAGGCGACAAGGTTATGCAGGTAAAAAACAACTACGATATTAATTGGCTTCGCGACTGCGGAGAATACGGCGAGGGAATATTCAACGGAGATATCGGTATCATTGAAAAAATTGACAAGGTTTCGCGCCGTATCCAGGTGCGTTTTGACGACAAGGTAGCCGCCTACGACTCGGAATGTGTTGCCGATTTAGAGCTTTCCTATGCCTGTACCGTACATAAAAGTCAGGGAAACGAATTTGACGCCGTAGTTATGCCTGTAATTAAAAACTCAAAGTATCTTTTTTACAGAAATCTGCTTTATACGGGAGTAACCCGCGCTAAAAAACTCCTTATTATCGTAGGTGAAAAGGACAGTCTCGAATACATGGTTAATAACAATCTGCGTACCCTGAGATACACCGGACTAAAGCATCTGCTTATGAGAGAATAATTCTAATATGGAAATTACGCAATTAAAACATCTTAGAACTAAATACAAGCTCCTTAGAGTTTGGCGCAGGATATTGGCTGTTTTATTTCCTGAGAGATGTCCCTACTGCAACAAGGTTATTGAATTTGAAGAAGCCTCCTGCGAGGCCTGCGCAAAGGGACTTTTTCGTGACCCTCTTAAAAAGAACGCATCGGGCGGTTATCCCTGTGTGAGCGCTGTCCCCTACAACGACCCCTACAAAAACGGTATTTGGGGGCTGAAATTCAGCGACTCTGTGCAGTTTGCCCCTCAGCTTGCAAGGGTTATGGCTAAAGCAATAGAGAAAAGCTATCGGACTGATGAGATTGACGTTTTAACCTTCATACCATTACATCCAAAGCGTCAAAGAGAACGGGGCTACAATCAAAGCGAGCTTTTGGCGCGAGAGCTTTCCTACCTTTTGGAGATACCTCTCGAGAGCTTGCTTGTTAAAACAAAAAACAATCCGCCGCAGCACGAAACCGAAGCCGCGAACCGTCATGAAAACGTAAAGGGAGTCTATGAGGTAAAGGATAAAGCCTCTGTCACGGGGAAGAGAATCTTACTCATTGACGATATTATTACAACCGGAAGCACCTTGGGCGAAGCCGCTAAAATGCTGGCTCTTGCAGGAGCAGAGCAAGTTTTCTGTGCAACTTTTGCCTGTGTTGTGGCAAAAACGACTTGAAAAGAACAATTACCTATAATATAATGGAATAAATGGACTTGTTTTATCGGAAGGATTGTTATAAATGGATATTGCTCTCGATTTGGGAAGCTGTAATACAAGAATACTCACAACAGAAAAAGGCAAGGTACTTGACGAGCCCTCTGTCATTGCCTTTGACACCTTAGAAAATAAAATTATCGCCGCAGGAGGAGAAGCCTACAAAATGATAGGTAAAACCCCCACAAGAATCAAGGCTGTTTATCCCCTTGAGGGCGGAGTTATCGCGGAGCTTGACTTAGTTGAGGAAATGATTGATATTTTTCTCTCTCAGGTTTGTACTTCAAAAATTGTCATGCCCCGAGTTGTAGCCTGTATCCCCGGCGAAATTACCGAGGTTGAAAAGCGCGCTGTTGTAAACGCTATCTCCAGCTTCGGTGTCAGACGTGTTTATCTTATAGAGTCTGCAAAAGCTGCAGCTATGGGGGCAGGACTTGATATTATGACTCCCCACGGAGCTATGATTGCCGACATCGGCGGCGGTACTGTTGATATCGCAGTTATGTCCTTAGGCGGAGTATCCGTCAGCAATACAATCAAAAACGTAGGCAGAAAAATGGATGAGGAAATCATCAAATACGTTCGAAAAAAATATGCTCTTATTATCGGCGATACCACAGCTGAAGCATGCAAAAAGGCCATCGGCTGCGTTATGCGCCCTAAGGAAGAAAAAACCTTCCGTGTTAAGGGCAGAGATTCAGTAAGAGGTCTTCCCAGATACGTTGACCTTAAATCCTCTGAGGTTTACGAAGCCATCGCACCTATTGCGCTGACCGTAGTTAAGGGTATTTTGGAGGTCTTGGAAAATACGCCTCCCGAGCTTATCGGCGATATCCACGAGGACGGAATCACCGTAACCGGCGGCCTTGCAAATCTTCAGGGCTTCTGTGAGCTTAGTGCACACTTTACAAAGGTTAAAATCACCTTGGCCGAGGATGCTTCAGACTGCGTGGTTAAAGGCTGTGGTGCGGCAATAGAATATATTGCT
>JAQXHW010000177.1 GCA_029007475.1 Oscillospiraceae bacterium
CCTTAGTAGCGTCGGCGCAGGCTTTGGCAGCCTTTTCCCCTACTGCGTAAATAAGGTCGGGTTTTGCCGCTACCGCATCCTTTGCCTGCTGTTTGTAATCAGGCTTATCCTTATCGGCAGATTTACCTACGGTGATTTTTACGTTTTCGCCGGGTGTGAGGCCGGCAGAAATCAATCCCTCGTTAAAGCCTTGAAGCGCTAAGTTGCCGTTATCGGTATCGTCGCTGCATACAATATATATGTGCTTTGAGGGTATATGCGCTGTTGTTTCGGTTGCCGTGGTTTCAGGGACAGTCTCATTTTGAGGGTCAGACGAGCTGCATCCTGCAATTGAAAATACAAAAAGTGAGACTAAAATCAGAGATAAAAGTGACAAAATTTTCTTAGTCATTTAGCTGCCTCCTCTTATTTGAAGTATATATACAGCTGGCATTTAAGCATGCCGTTATATAGCTTTCTCCTTTTGTCGGCTTTTCTGCCGAAGCATTTTTCAAAATCGTCGTCAGGGGTGATTATACCATAGCTCCAGCCTGTTTTTTGTAAAAACTTATCCCCCATGATTTTATACAGCTTTTCTGCTTCTTTAACATTTAAGAGTCTTTCGCCGTAGGGTGGATTGGTAATCAGCGTTCCTCTTTCTCTTGCGGGTGCGAAATCCTTAAGGTCGGCTTCATAAAATTCAATTCTGTCCGCTATCCCTGCAAGCTCAGCGTTATGACGTGCAACAGAAAGAGCTTCCCTGTCGATATCGCTGCCTATGGCAAAGAAATCAACATCGCGGTTCTCTAAGCTCTTTGACAGCTCTCTTTCGCGTTTCCAGACCTCCTTAGGAATAACATCCCATTTCTCGGCGGCGAAATGCCTTCTTATTCCCGGAGAAATCTTCATGGCTTTCAGGGCTGATTCAATTAAAATTGTGCCGCTTCCGCACATGGGATCGGTAACGAAATGATTTGGACGCACCTTGCAAAGCTCAGCCATAACAGAAGCAAGAGTTTCGCTGATAGGAGCATCGTTTGCCTGTTTTCTGTATCCTCGCTTATGAAGTCCCTCTCCGGAAGTATCAAGCAAGACGCTTACCTTATCGCGGTGAACATGAAACTGTAACTGATGTACCGAACCGGTTTCGGACAGCCATGCTGTATTATACTTTTCACCAAGACGTTTTGCCGCAGCTTTTTTTATTATCTTCTGACAGTCGACGGTACTCATTAGCTGAGAATCAAGACAGCTGCCCTTTACGGGAAAAGCCTCATCTTTGCCGATAAATTCCTCTAATGGCAGTCTTAAAACTCCTTGAAATAACTCCTCAAAGGTTCGGGCATAAAACTCACCTAAGACAATCTGAACTCTCTCGGCACAGCGTAGCCTTATATTAGCCCTTGCCAAGGTCTCGAAGTTTCCTTCAAAATAAACCTTACCTGTTTCAGCCTTGACGCCTTCTATATCCATAAACCTCAGCTCGTTTGCAACAATTCCTTCCGTTGCAAAAAGGCAGGGCGCGCAAAATTTAATTTTATCCATTTATACCTCTATCAAAAAATGGGCGGGAGATTATCCCGCCCGTATTATTAAGTATTATTTAATCATCTGAGGTAGGCTCTAAGAGTCCGTAAGCACCGTCGTTGCGGGTATATACCACGTTGATATCTCCTGTTTCGGAATTAGTAAACATAAAGAATTTATGTCCTATCATTTCCATTTGGAGAATAGCTTCCTCAACGGAAATCGGCTTTACGGAAACCAGCTTCTTTCTGACAACGGAAATCTCCTCATCCTCGCTGAAGTCATCAGGCGTCTCAATAACAAGGTCATCAAGAGATGCTGATTTAATACGCTTAGCGAGTCGGGTTTTGTGCTTGCGAAGCTGACGAGTGAGCAAATCGACTACCTTATCAAGTGCGTCGTTCATCTCAAGCATAGTGGATTCGGCACGGTAAACCATTGAGTTGTCTTTGATAGTAATCTCCACGGTTTGGCGATTCTTTTCAAGGGTAACAACTACGGTAGCCTCTGCATCTTCGGAAAAAATCTTGGAGAGCTTTGCGAGCTTTTTCTCTACTCTTTCCTTGAAATTATCCCTGAGATTAACCTTTCTTGCAACATAGTTAATCTTCATGCTTGATTCCTCCTTTAAGATACTGTATTTTATTTTCTTCCGCCGCCATGGCCTCTACGGCTATAGCCTCGGCTTTCGTTTCCTCTTTTCAGGTCAGACATTCTATCCTGACTGGACTTCTTAAATTTCGACATCATATCCTCAAAGTTCGGGTCAGAAGATACCGTTTCCTCCCAAATACCGTCGGAGGTGATTATCTGGGTAGGAGGTGCCGTCTTAAATTCCTGAGGCTTTTTTGAACCTCTTGGGGCACCGTTTCCTGGTCTTTGACCTTGGGGCTTGAAATCCTTTCTTTCGGGTCTTTGAGGTTTATCCTGCGCTTTCTTTATTGAGAGAGCGATTTTGCCGTTGTCGGCAATAGTGATAACCTTTACCTTTACCGTTTGTCCGACTTCAAGGACATCGTGGATATCCTTAACAAAGCCGTCGGAAACCTCTGAGATATGTACCATGCCGTCAGGGCCGTCAGGCAAGGTGACAAAGGCTCCGAAATTAGTAATACTTGTGATTTTTCCTTCGTAAATTTGTCCGATTTCTGGTTTCATACTATTCCTTTTCTTAATTTATTTACACGCAGGGGCTAAATCCCTGCTGTAGTGAACAAAACAATCAGTTGCCCGAGACAATCTCAAAGACTCTCTCGCCTTGACGTATATAGCCTAAGTCGTCATGCGCCTTAGAAAGCACATACTCAAGGTATTCCTCATCAGAATAGTTCAGCACCTTATCAAGCTCTGCGTTTTGCATTTCCTGAATCTCAATTTCGTTTTGCAGGGTCAGCAGCTTGCTTTCTTTCTCAGCAATCTGTTTATTAATTACGGAATTAAGGCACAAAACAAGTATAATAACTAAAATAAAAGTGCCACCGACAGCGATATAACGCAGAGGACGAAACTTTTTCTTGTTTTCCTGCTTATCTCGCTTCATGACACTTTAACCTCGTAAATTTATTCTTCAGCCGAAAGTTTTGGGGAATTATCTTTCTTACCGTCTTTATTATACAATATATTGTTATTCCGTTGCAAGAGTTTTTTCAAAGTTTTTCTCATAAATTCGGTAACAATTTTGATATTCTTACGGAAAACCGGCAGAATTTTTCTCCATAGCTTCAAAATCACTCTGCCGAAGGTAAATCTGAAAAGCAAAAAGCCCACCGCTTCCCCCATTAAAATATAGTATCTTGCGCTTCCCCTCGAGTACCCCATGCTGAAAATCACTGTTGCAAAGGTAAACAGAAGCATAAAAACAATATCGAGGGTAAAGGTTAGCCACTTTTTGTTATTTAGCGTTAGCCGCATAAGTTTGAACAGGTCATATACCGCCCCTAAAGCAAGTCCCAAAAGGACAGCGTAAACCAAGGATATAGACTGCTCCGTTAGTGAAAAAGTCATTACTTAAACAGCTTCCCCAAAAAGTTTTTTGATTTCTGCCCGCCTAAATACTGAAAAGCGTTCACCTTTCCCTCTACAACCACCTCTCCGGTATCTAACGAGAGCTTTGTGATATGAAGCCCCTCTCCCTTTACTATCAAATTTCCAAGCTGTGTTTCCATGCTGACTGTTTCCTCATCAAAGCCTAAAACATCGCTCACTCCCGTGAGGGATAATATGTTTCTGTTTTCTAAGCTAAAGCTGTGAGTATTGTTTGTATCTGTCAAATAAAGCCCTCCTCGTATCTATTCCATAAATAATACGAGGAGGAGCTTTCTTTTATGATATTAAATTGCCTTATACATTGAATCGGCATCCTCTTTTTTTACGAACTCCTGTAAGGACACCACTTGAATCTTAATTATTTTCTCACCAAAGGTAAGCTCCAAAATATCCCCCACTTTAACATCATAAGAGGGTTTTTGCACTTTTCCGTTGACGGAAACCTTGCCGGCGGAGCAAGCCTCGGCGGCAACGGTTCTTCTTTTAATAAGGCGTGAAACCTTTAAGTATTTATCAAGTCTCATATATTTCTCCTTGAATATGGGAAAGCAACATAAAAATAAATCCTATTAAATAAAAATCGAAGGCATACAGAAGTATGCCTTCATGGGTAGGTTAATTACTTATTAACGGCGTCCTTGAAAGCCTTGCCGGCCTTGAATGCGGGAACCTTGGATGCAGGAATCTCAATATTCTCGTGAGTCTTGGGGTTACAACCAACTCTTGCTTTTCTTGTTCTCTGCTCAAATGTACCAAAGCCAACGAGAGAAACCTTATCACCCTCAGCGATTGCATCAACGATAACATCGAAAACTGCTGCTACTGCTGCGTCTGCATCCTTCTTGGAAATGCCACTCTTTGCAGCAACTGCTGCAACTAATTCTGTTTTGTTCATAGTAGAACCTCCGTGTAATTTTTATATTTCTTTACGGCTATGCCGATTTAGACAAATTAGATATTGGATTTTACTTCATCCCAAAGAGCGTCAAGCTCAGAAAGGCTTGCGCTTTTCATATCGATATTGCGCTCTCTTGCTAAGTTTTCAATTTTTTCAAAGCGAGAGATAAACTTTACCGTAGAGTCCGAAAGAGCTTTTTCTGCGTCAACATCTAAAAATCTCGAAACATTGACTGCCGAGAAAAGAACGTCGCCTAACTCCTCATGAGCTGAGTCGGCGTTACCCTCCTTAATAGCGTTCCTAAGCTCACCGATTTCCTCAGAGAGTTTCTCTAAAGCTCCGTCAACGGTGTCCCAGTCAAAGCCGCATTTTTTGGCTTTGTGCTGTACCTTCTCGGCCCTTACCAAAGCAGGCAAAGCAGGACTTACGGACTTGAGGGTTTCGGTATAGGTTTTCTGAGACTTGGTCTGCATCTTTATCTTATCCCAATTCTCAAGCACCTTTTCGCTTGTTTCAGCTAAAACATCAGAGAAAACGTGAGGATGACGAACTATGAGCTTCTTGCAAACTCCGTCACATACTTCATTAATATCAAACTCGCCCTCATCCTCGGAAATCTGAGCATGAAATACTACCTGAAGCATTACGTCCCCAAGCTCCTCACAGAGAAGCTCAGAATCATTATTATCAATAGCCTCAATAGCCTCGTAAGTTTCCTCAATAAAATTACGGCGAATACTCTCGTGAGTCTGTTCCCTATCCCAAGGGCAGCCACCGGGCCGGCGAAGTATTCTGAGAATCTCCACCAAATCATCGAAAGTATATTTATCCTTGAAGTTAAAATCCACAATATTCCTCCGTGAAGCACAAACTCGCGAGTATATTCTACCTTATTAGATGCAGTTTTTCAAGGATTATTACAATTTTTTTACCTTTTGGGAATCTTTCGATATCGCCCCGTGTAAACGTATGCAATATCAACAAAACAATGAGATAGATTATGGCGGAAATTACTATTGACAAAATAACATGGAGTCCTAATACATAGTAGAACAGATAGGCTGAAGCTCCGCAAATTACTGCACCTATTAAGGGTTTTACTACCGAGCCTAAGAAATCAGGCATGATTTTTGTGCTTCGTACAAGTAAAATCATAGCAATAACACACATCAGGAAGTTAGAAACGAGAGAGCCTATGGCTGCGCCTACGATATTTATTTCGATATTGCGGGCAAAAAACCAAGATATAAAAATCTTTGCTATCGTACCGAATATATAGATATACATAGTCTCCTTAACCTTACCCACACCCTGAAGCATAGAGCAAAGAGGAGTAATTGTACCCATAAACATTACCGACACACCTAAAACCTGCAAAACCTCGCCGCCAAAGGTAGAGATATTTGGATTACCTGAGTAGACTAAGGCAAGTATCGGTGAAGCCAATACAGCTAAACCAAAGGCGCAGGGAAAGGTTACTAAGGTAGTGAGCCTTAAAACAGAGTTCATGGAATCCTTCAGCTCTGCCCTATTTCCCTTGGTATAAGCATTGGTAACATTGGGCATGGCGCTTGTTCCGAAAACCTGAGTTACTGATACGACTAAAGAAGTCAGGGTAAGGGAAGCTGCGTAATAACCCCAAATACAGGTATGAATAGTAATCTTACTTGGGTCGGCGGTTATTTCGGAATCTAATACGTGATTAAACTCAGCAAGGAGAGCTTCGGGGTTGTTTACAGCCATGCCGTGAATTACATTCTGAATAACGGTGGCGTCTATAGTACCGGAGATACTCATAACCAAAGCGCCGATTCCAACAGGGAGTGCAGTCTTGCACATTTTCTTGAAGGTTTCTTTTTTGCTGATTGCCTCAAGGGAATTAGCGTAGTATTCCTCGGGAATATCGCCTTTTCTCAGAGCATAACGGATTCTCAGGAAAATAAAGGAGAACACGCTGCCCAAAGTAATACCGGAAATTGAAGCAGCCACGGAAATAGAAACAAGAGTTCGGTAGGCGTCCTCGGCATTGTTAAAGGTCATCCCGAAAATATGACCTACTGTTTGATACTGATTAGAGCCTATATAAATTACAATATAAGATAAAACTACACCAATTGCAATCTTGGAAACGGCTTCAATTACCTCGGATATTGCCGTGGGGGTCATATTGCGAAGTCCCTCGAAATAACCGCGATAAACCGAAACAAGACAACCGAAGAATATAGTGGGAGCCAATACCATCATTGCAGGAAGCGAATACGGAGATTTGATATAATTCATATACCAAAAGCTGCCCACAACCATAAGCAAGAAGCATACAAGTCCCATTATAATGAAAAAGGGCTTCGCTACCTTATAGGTTTGCCTAATATCGTTATAGCGTTCCTTAGCATAGCTTTCGGACACTAATCGGGATACCGCTATGGGAAAACCTACGGTTGCAAGGGTAAACAGCGGTACGTAAATCTCATAAGCATTGGAAAAAAGTGCAGTACCGAACTCGGCATAGTTGCCGTCTAAAGTGCCGTAAAGATTGGTAAGCAGTACCTTTTGAGCAAGTCCGCAGAGCTTTACCGCTATCATACTCAGGGTAAGTATAAAGGCACCCTTTAGAAAACTCTGAGAGACGTCCTTTTTTGAGGCTTTCAGTTTAGACATGGAATTCTCCTAACTTTTGAGAGCTTCGTAGAACGAGAAAATAGCTTCCTTGCGTTCTAAAAGCTCTTTGAATCTGTCGATATATTCGTATGGATATTTGAAGTTAAATATTCTTTCAATGTTATTGCAGTTGGGGTCCTTGAGCTTTGTAACCGCTCCGGCGCCGCAGGCGAATATTGAGTGGGTCTCGTCCATTATGTAGACGTTGTAGAGCCCCTCAAAGCCCGGCTTTGACCAGCCAGTATTCTCCATATTACCCACCATCTTGCTTTGACGGTAAAGATAATAAGGCTCAAAACCGTTTTTGTCAAGTCCGTTATACGCATAACGAAGCATCTTTTCAACCGCATTAGAGTCATCGCGGAGAAGTTTCACTCTGTCCCCTGTTAAATATGAGCTTCGCTTCATGGACAGGGTATGAACCGTGACGCTCTCGGGAGAGAGCCTTAATATACCGTCGATTGTATTTTTGAAGCTTTCAGGGCTATCGCCGGGCAAGCCTGCAATAAGGTCGGTGTTTATATGCTTAAATCCCATTTTTCTGGCAAGGCTGAAACTATCGTAAAAATCCTCAACGGTATGCCTTCTGCCGATACCGAGAAGCACATCGGGATTCAGAGTTTGAGGGTTTACACTAAGTCTGTCGCAGCCGTTTCTAAGGATTGCGGCAAGCTTTTCTTCGGTTATTGTATCAGGTCTGCCTGCTTCAATCGTAAATTCTCTTAAGTGGGATAAATCAAAATTTTCTTTGACTGTACTCAGAATCCTGTCAAGGTGTTCGGCTTCGAGAGTTGTAGGCGTACCGCCGCCCATATAGACAGTTTCAAGGCGAAGTCCCAGGCTGCAAGCTATTTTTGCTGTTTCTTTGAGTTCACTGCAAAGAAGCTCAACGTAAGGCTTAATAAGGTGCTTTGCTTTCTCAACCGACTGGGAAACAAAGGAGCAATAGCTGCAACGGCTGGGGCAAAATGGAATCGAAATATAAAGGCTGAAGGAGTCCTCCCTTGAAAGTCTGAGAATACTTCCCTCTTTTTTACAGATCTTCTCAGCAAGCATTAGCTTTTCGTCAGAAACTAAGAGCTTTTCCTTAAAATAAGCCCTTGCATTATCCGAACCGTTTTCCTCAGACAGTTTTCTTAGCAGCTTAATCGGACGAACACCGGTTAAAAGTCCCCATGAGAGTGTGATTCCTGTATATTCTGACATAAGCTCATAGAGGAGGGTCGCCATAATAAGCTCGTTATCCTCTCCCTTTTCAGCTTTAAGGGATTTTTTGAAATCATCAGCACATAGAGTAACCGTTATTTTCTCATCAATTTCGCTTAATATATACGGTTTCTCAAGGTCTTCAGGGATTATTTCGGAAGCCTTAACCGTAATTTTATCGTTAGGTAAGAAAGCTCTTGTTAAATTTTCAAGTTCATAATGGAAGCTGTGATTAATAGTATATAAGTTCATAATACCAAACTCGGATTTGAAATTTGTTAATAAAAGTAAAATATTTTATGACATATAGATATTATATTTTCGCTCGTGTTCAAGGGTTGTATCTGCATTGTGACCGGGATAAACCTTATAGTCGCCATTAAAACTTTTAAGCAGCATAAGAGATTTATGCATTTCTCTTAAATCACCCGTGGGAAAATCAGTTCTTCCCATAGACTCACGAAACAGTGTATCTCCCGTAAAGATTATCCTGTCCTTTTCGAAAACATAACAGCCGCTGCCGCTTGTATGACCGGGAGTTTTTATAAACTTAAACTCAGTTTCTCCTAAGGCAAGAACATCTCCGCTTTTAAGTTTAATATCGGCATATATTGGTTCAAAAGGGCTGCCGCTTATCATTCGGCTGAGGTTTAGGTTTTCATCTGAGAGAAAGACCTCCTCATCTTCACAAACTACAACTTGAGGATTATATTTCTCGCAAAGAATATTTACTCCCTCAATATGGTCAAAATGTCCGTGAGTTAAGAGTATATATTCTATATTCTCCCGACCCATTTCATCAAGTGCGGTAAACAATCGGGCATTTACTCCGCCGGGGTCAACAACCGCTGCTTTTCCCGAAAACTTATCACGGACAACATAGCAGTTTGTTCCCAAGGAGCCAACGGAAATACACTTAACTTCAATCATCTTGAAAGCTCCTTGCTGTCGATGATAATAGTGACAGGTCCGTCGTTGGTAAGTGATACCTTCATATCAGCACCAAATTCCCCTGTTTCGATATTGGAAACACCCTCGTCAACCAAGAATTTGCAAAAATCCTTATAGAGCTTCAGAGCGTCAATAGGCAGAGCGGCATTATCAAAAGAAGGTCGGCGTCCCTTTTTGCAGTCGGCTAAAAGCGTAAAGTTTGAAATGACAAGAACCTCTCCATCAATTTGAGAAAGAGAAAGATTCATCTTGTCATTTTCGTCGCAGAAAACTCTAAGTCCTGCAATTTTTGCGCTTAAGACCTTAGCTTCTATCTCGTCGTCACCCTTTTCAACACCTAAAAGAATGAGAAAGCCTTTACCGATTTCACCAATTACCTCATTATCCACTGAAACAGAGGCATTTAATACTCTTTGAATTACTGCCTTCACCTAAAACACCTTACCTTCTCGTGACGGAAATTACTCCGTTTATTGAATTTAGTCTTGTTATAACGGATTTGAGGTGTTCAAGTCCGTTAATTTCAATGGTTGCATTGATGATAGCCTTGCCACCGTTCATATTTCTGCAATCAAGGCTTCTAATCATAATATGCAGGGCTGAAAACTGGTTGGTGACATCAGCAAGCATACCTGTGCGGTCATAGCAGATTATCTCAAGCGTGCTTTGGAATACATCCTTGACAACGTCGTGCCAATAGGCGTTTACCCAACGCTCAGGCTCCTCCGCTTTAGAGATATCACTCGGAACATTGGTACAGTCGCGCTTATGAACGGAAACACCGTATCCGCGAGTTACGAAGCCGATAATATCATCTCCGGGCAAGGGGTTACAGCAGCGGGAGAATTTTATGAGAACATCGTCGATTCCTTCAATGGCAACACCAGAGCCTACCTTACGGATACGCTTTGCGGTGTGTGCTGTGGGAAGCTCGAAATTATTGAGAGGCTTTTTGTAGAGCTTTTGATACAGCTCACGGACTCGCGGCATTATCTTCCAAAGCTGAATACCGCCGTAGCCTATGGCGGCGTAGAAGTCCTCAAGGGAATTAACCTGTAATTTAAGATTAACCTGCATAAGAAACTCAAAAATCTCGCTGTCGGGGATTCTTATATCGTTTCTCTTAAGCTCCCGCTCAAATTCAGCCTTTCCCTCAACGATATTTTCCTCGCGCTTTTCTTTCTTAAACCAAGAACGAATCTTGCTTCTTGCTTCGTTGGTTTTTACGATTTTCAGCCAATCTCTGCGCGGACCCTGAGCTTCCTTTTGAGTGAGAATTTCTACGATTTCGCCTGTTTTAAGCTGATAGTCAATAGGCACAATTCTTCTGTCAACCTTAGCGCCCACCATGCTGTTGCCGACGCCTGAATGGATAGCATAGGCAAGGTCAATAACCGTTGAGCCTTGAGGTAAATTAATAACGTCTCCTTTTGGGGTAAAGACAAACACCTCGTTGGGATTGAGGTCGGTTTTGATTGTACTTACAATATCGGTTGAATCAACAGCCTCAGCCTGCATTTCAATCATTTTTCTAATCCAAGACAGACGTTCCTCCAAGGAATCCGGCTTGCCGCCTGCGCCGATCTTATACTTCCAGTGGGCGGCGATTCCGTATTCAGCGGTATGGTGCATATCCCGTGTACGAATCTGTACTTCAAAAGGGATTCCGTTGTGGCTGATTACGGTAGTGTGAAGCGACTGATACATATTAGGCTTCGGGGTTGAAATGTAATCCTTGAAGCGATTAGGTATCGGCTTATACATATAATGAATCATACCCAGCACGTTATAGCAATCGAGGACTGTATCTACTATACATCTTACAGCGAATATATCGTAGATTTGGTCAATAGTTCTGCCTTGCATAACGGTTTTGCGGTAGATGCTGTGAATTGACTTTACCCGGCCGCTTATGGAAAGATTTTTGACGTTTGTTTCGGCAAATTCTTTAATCTCGGCTTTTAGGGTTGAGATAAATTCATCTCTGTCATGAGCTGTTTGATTAAGCTCACGCTCAATCTCAGCATAACCCACAGGGTCAAGATATCTAAGCGAAAGATCCTCAAGCTCCTCTTTAATGGCCTTAATACCAAGGCGGTGAGCTATGGGTGCGTAAACCTCCATAGTTTCAAGGGCAATATCACGCTGTTTTTGCTCGGGCATACACTCGATTGTACGCATATTGTGAGTTCTGTCGGCAAGTTTTATAATTATTACCCTTATATCATTACTCATAGCTATGAGCATTTTTCTCAAGTTTTCAGCCTGCTGTTCCTCGCGGTTTGAATACTTGATTTTTTTTAGCTTTGTCAGACCGTCAATCATTAAAGCAATATCTGCGCCGTACTCTTTCTTAATATCATCAAGAGATATTTCGGTATCCTCAACAACATCATGAAGAAGCGCCGCAACAACAGAATCAGTATCCATACCTAAATTTACAAGAATACAGGCGACTGAGATAGGATGAAGAATATAAGGAAGTCCGGAAACTCGCTTTTGGTCGCCGTGAGCCTTTAGAGCAAATTTATAGGCTTTCTCTATTTTTTCAGTATCAAATTTATATTCACTTTCATGGATTAGTCGGTGCAGGTCCTCATAGGAATAATACTGCACCGGCTGTTGCTTCTGGCTCATAAGCACATCTCCTTAAGTTCCGCAATTATTGGAGCGCTGTCTAAATCGACCTTAACGGTGTTTTCTCTTAATATAATCTCTGCATTTTGCATACCCTCGCTAATATCGATAAGGGAAAGCTCTGTCATAGCGGTCAATATAACCCTGAGCTTACCCAAGGGTATTCTCAGCCTTGCCGCTAAGCTATCCACCTTGCCTAAATAGCCTTTTGATGATTTTATGTAGCGATATACTACGGCGAAATCATCCCGCTTTGGCAAAATCTCAAGAAGCTCAGCTTCGGTGACATCCTTGCCGATCATGAATTTTTCAAAAATTCGCTCATTTAAGAGCATGGCTTCGTTATCGGTTTCGGAAAGCTTGATATCTTTGACAATTACTGAGAGATAGGTATTTCCCGCATAGTCGTTTCTGTCAAGAGTAACGGCTAAATCCACGGTATCCCCTACCCTATAGCCAAAGGTTTTAGACTCCATACCAAAGCACATGGCATTAAATGATTTATCAGGACGGCTAAGGGTAAGCTTCTGGTGCTTACCGCCGGAGAGTTCCTTTATATCCTCGATTTTTACTCCATAGAGTCCGAAAACCGGCAGTAAATTGTCGGCGCCGAAAGGCTCTAAGGCCGAGATAGAATCAAGAAGCGATATATCGAGGAGAGAAGGATTTAGCTTACAATCAAGATTAAGACTTGAAAGGGGCATAGAAGAATATGCTTCGGTATATTCGTAAAGTGCTTCCTTGAACGCGTCGATGTCCGCAGAATTAAGCGAAAAGCCTACCGCCATAGGGTGACCGCCGAAGTGAATCAGCAGGTCGCTGCAGGCAAATATCGCATCAGAAAGAGAAAAGCCCTCAACCGAGCGCCCCGATGCTCGGGCACATTCGCCGTCTCGGGAAATAATTATTGTGGGTTTTCCGTAGGCCGCCTTAACTCTTGCGGCTACTATTCCTATGACGCCCTGATGCCAATTATCACCGTCAATGATGATAATATCCTGCATAACCATTGTGGGGTCGCGTTTTATAAGTTCATCTATTTCAGCGAGAATTTCTTTTTCGATTTGCTGTCGCTGAGTATTATCCTCTGTTAAGGTTTCAGCTAAGGTATTGGCTTCATTTATGTTTTCGGTAAGGAGAAGCTCTACGCTTCGGCTTGAAATTCCAAGTCGTCCCACAGCGTTAATTCTGGGGACAACGGTGAATGCAAGGCTTCCTGAGGTTATGGGCTTGTCTGAGGCTCCCGATTTATCAAGGAGAGCCTTTATGCCGACCCTGTGAGTATTGCGGATAGCCTGAAGTCCTTGCTTTACGATAATTCGGTTTTCTCCTGTAAGGCTTACAATATCGCCGATTGTGCCTAAAGCCGCTAAATCTGCGTATTCCTCAAAGAGAGAGTCCATGTCGCAATACTCCCCCTCAATAGCCATTATCAGCTTAAAGGCAACGCCAACTCCCGAAAGCTCCTTGAAAGAGCTTTCGCAGTCCTCACGGTGAAAATCAACCACAGCCACTGCATTGGGAAGTACCTCGGGGACTGTATGATGGTCGGTTACAACCGTGTCGATACCCAAAGAATTTGCATAGTCAATTTCTTTTAGGGCGGAAACACCGTTGTCAACGGTGATAATAAGCTGAACCCCATCGGTCTTTAGCTTGTCTATGGCTTCAATATTCATGCCATAGCCCTCATCGGAGCGTGAGGGTATATAGTATGAAACGTCTGCACCCACTGTCTCCAGATAAGAATATAACAGGGCAGTTGCGGTTACACCGTCGGCGTCATAGTCGCCGTAAACACAAATTTTTTCGCCGGTTTCAATGGCTTCTTTTATGCGCTCTGCCGCTTTTTCCATATCCTTGGCTTCGAAGGGAGAGCTGAGTTCTGCTTCATCGCTTAGAAACTCCTGAGCTTTCTCAGGGCTGTCTATTCCTCTGATATTAAGAAGGACAGCGAGAAGCATAGGAATACCGAGGCTTTCGGAAAGCTCCAAAGCCGCCGGCTTATTAAGTTGTGATACTGTCCATTTCTTCATATCTGACCCCGTAAATTATAATTTCAAAAGCTCCTTTGCGTAGCTTCTGGCTGTTTCTGTAACAGTTTCTCCGCCGATTATGCGGGAGAGTTCCTCTACCCTGCCCTCGGTATCAAGAGGAATCACCTTAGTATATGTTCGTCCGTTATCCTCGGACTTTTTGATTAAGTAGTGGCTCTTTGCCATAGCGGCAATCTGTGGTAAGTGGGTAACGCAGAGCACCTGACAGGAGTTACTCACATCACGAAGCGCCTCTCCTACTCTAAGTGCCGCAGAGCCGGATATTCCAGAGTCAACCTCGTCGAAAATCAGGGTGTCCGTAGGCTCCTTTTCGGATAAAACCGTTTTAATAGAAAGCATCATTCGAGAAAGCTCGCCGCCTGAAGCTACCTTTGATACAGGTTTTACAGGCTCGCCTGCGTTGGTGGAAACCATAAATTCAAGTGTATCTATGCCGCTGTCGGTAAGGTCACCGGTAATTTGAGATACCGAAACCACAGCGCTTGGCATATCCAAAAGTCTCATTCGCTTCATAACTTCACGGGAGAATTTTTCGGAAGTTTCTCTCCTTGCTTCTGAGAGCTTCACGGCAATTCTCATAGATTTCTCATAAAGCTCAGATTGCATTAAAAGGAGTTTTTCTCTATCCTCCTCGAAAGATTCGATAGCAGAAAGCTCACTCTTTATACTTTCAAGATATGCTAAAAGTTCTTCCTCGCTGTCAGCGTACTTTTTCATTAATCGTGAGAGCAAATCAAGACGCATCTCTATTTCCTCTAAACGATAAGGGTTATCGTCAATGCTCTCGGCTAAAGAATTAAGCTCGGAGGAAATATCCTCTAAATCGTAGTAACAGCTTCCAAGCCGCTCAGAAAGAGTTTTGACGCTATCCATAACTAAAGCGGCGCTTGAAACCTCATCACAGGCATTAGAGAGAAGCGAAACTGCACCGGGAAATTCTCCCGAATCGCCCTTGAGATAATATGAAGCTGTTGAGAGAAGCTCTCTCAGCTTCTGTGCGTTTGCCAAAATGTTTCTCTCCTCGGAAAGCTCCGAAAATTCGCCCGCTCGAATCTCCGCGCTCTCCAGTTCATCAATTTGAAACGCAAGTAAATCAGCTCGGCGGAGACGGTCACGTTCGTCGCTGTTCTTTTGATTTAGCACCCTGCAAACATCTTTATACTCGGCGTAAACCTCTGTATATTCCTTAAGAATATCGGAATGTCCGCCGTAGCTGTCGATATATCCCATGTGTAAATCCGGAGACATAAGCTCATAGCTTTCGTGTTGTCCGTGAATATTGATAAGGAATCTCGAAATTTCTCTGAGGACTGAAATTGAAGCGGGACGGGAATTGATTTTGCAAATATTTTTGCCGCTCAGAGTAAACTCTCTTTCCAAGATAAGCTCATCCTCTATTGGGATTGCAAGTTTTTTAAGTGCTTCTTTTGTTGTTTCTCCGACATCGGTAAAGGTTGCGCTTACAAAGGCGGAATCCGCCCCTGTACGAACCAATTCACGAGATGTACGTCTGCCCAAGACCGCCGAGATTGCATCAATTACGATACTTTTACCTGCGCCGGTTTCACCTGTGAGGACGTTAAACCCCTTGGTAAAATCAATCTCGGTTTTCTCAATAACGGCGATATTTTCAATATAGAGTCTTGAGAGCATAAGCACACCTCCTTCTGTAAAATATATAAATTAATTAGCGTATCGTTTTAGGTTTGTCAGCAATATCTCAGCGCTGTCGTTATCTGTGCAAGCGATGAAAATAGTATCATCTCCCGCAAGGGAACCTACAACAGCGGATAGCTCCATGCTGTCAATAGCGGCACAGGCGGCTCCTGCCATACCTGCGTATGTTTTTACTACCACAATATTCTGTGCAGTAGCAACAGATACTATGGAGCTTGTCAAAATTCCCTCGAAGCCGTTTTTCATATCTATTACCGTTGCCTGGGGGGCACAGTAGCGATAGCTGCCCTCGGCTGAATGGGACTTTTGGAGTCTGAGAGTTTTAATGTCCCTTGAAACCGTTGACTGGGTAACATTATAACCCTCCTTGCGGAGCTTTTCCAAAAGCTCCTCTTGAGTTGTAATGGGATAAATTTTTATTAGTTCAAGAATCTTTGTATGTCTGTTACCTTTCATCTTAACACCTTCTTATAGCTTTTCGCCTACGATTTTATAGAAATTCAGCTCTTTAAGAGTAATCATACTCAAATTATATTTTGACCTCTTTACTACCACTTTATCGGTAGAATTTAAGGGTACGGATACCTGACCGTCAACGGTGAGGTACGATGTATCTGAGGACTTACAGGTGACGCTAAGCAGGGTATCGTCACTAAAGAGTACGGTGCGGTTATCTGCTAAAGTATGGGGACAAACAGGAGTAAGCTCGATTAAGTTCAGCTTGGGGTCAATTATAGGACCTCCTGCGGACAGAGCGTATGCGGTTGAGCCTGTGGGAGTTGAAAACAGAAGTCCGTCGGCTCTGTATGTACCGATATTCTTATCTCCTACAACAACGCTCAAGTCAATAATTCGGGAGAGTGCGCCTCGGGAAATAACGGCATCGTTAATTGCAAGGTAGGATTTTTCATCGCCATGCTCATCTACTACTGATATATCAAGAACCATTCTGCTTTGGAGCTTAAAATCACCACTTGCAATTCGGGAAAATTCCTGAGTGTCCTCAG
>JAQXHW010000178.1 GCA_029007475.1 Oscillospiraceae bacterium
AAAAGCAGCCATAAGGATAGCTAATATTTTCTTAATCATAGTAGTCACCTCAATTTACATGAAGCCGATATCCCGAAAACATCTCAAACGACGGTTTTCGGTATTTTCAGCCGATAGCTTTTTAACCCATTTACCAACCTAAAAGCTCGTTGCCCTCTTTTCTGAGGTATCTGCCGATCGAAAGCACACTTCCCAAGGCACCGATGAGCACACCTGCCAAAACGAAGGCAGCGTTCACAATCCATCCTACCTGTGAATAGGGCATAAGGTCAATTTGGATAATACTCTTGGCAACGTTTACAATTCCGCCGTAGAGGAAAACTGTTACAACGGAGGATATAATTCCTGCCAAAAGACCGATAAACATACCCTCAATAACAAAGGGTATCCGAACAAAGCTGTCGGTTGCACCGACGGATTTCATAATACTAATCTCAAAGCGTCTTGAGTACATAGTCATACGAATTGTATTGGAGATAATGAAAATTGAAACTAAAACAAGGGCAATAACAATCCAAAGACCCATGGTATTTACAAGGTTACTCAGGCTTGAGAGCTTGTTTGCAACCTCTCTTGTATCTCTCACATCGTCAACGCCCTCAACCTTAAGAATATTGTCAATCGTTTGGTCGTAGAGAGAAAGGTCGGTCATAGTCACGTCAATAGCGTGAGGCAGCGGGTTTCCCTCTCCGATTAGCTGATTGAAAATATCCTCACGCATAGAGTTTTGATAGCTTTTAATAGCTTCATCCTTTGAGATAAACTGAGTTTTCTCAACATTTGGAATACGCTTAATTTCCTCCTCGATGTAGATAACCTGTCCGTCAATAACAGATTCCTCGAGGAAAACTCTTGTTACGTTGCCCTCGCCGGTTTTCTTAACGGTTTCGGAGATGTTGACAGAAAAAAGTGCCGCAGTACCTGTGAGAATCAGGCAGGAAACCAATACAATAACAGAGGCAATACTCATCATTCGGTTTGTCCAAATGTTCTTAATTCCCTCTCTAAATAAATATCCAAATCCACTGAACTTCTTCATAGCTTACTCCTCATTCACCCTTTATCTCCATAGTGTCGTCAACAACCACGCCCTTGTCGATAGTGATAACACGGCTGTTAAAGCTGTGAACCAGGTCATGCTCGTGAGTAACAATAAGAATTGTTGTGCCGCGCTTATTAATTTCATGAAGCAGCTCAATAATCTCATAGCTCATCTCAGGGTCTACGTTACCCGTAGGCTCGTCCGCAATAATCATCTGAGGATTATTGACTAAAGCGCGGGCAAGACCCACCCTCTGCTGTTCACCGCCGGAAAGCTCCGCAGGGTAGTTTTTAGCTTTGTGCTCAAGGCCCACAAGCTCCAAAATATAGGGAACTCTCTTTTTAATTGCGCGGGGTCTTGCGCCGATTGCGCGCATGGCAAAGGCTACGTTATCGTAGACGGTCATCTTGTCAATAAGGCGGAAGTCCTGAAAAACAATGCCCATGGTACGTCTGAGCATAGGCACCTTGCGCCTTTTCATTCTCTCAAGCTGCATGCCGTTTACAACGATTGAGCCTGAGGTGGGTACTTCTTCCCTCATAATGAGCTTAAGAAAGGTACTTTTTCCTGCTCCCGAGGAGCCTACAATAAAGACGAAATCGCCTTTTTCTATGGTAAGGCTAACCTGATTTAAGGCGTGAGTGCCCGAGGCGTAGACCTTAGATACGTTACGAAATTCAATCATCTTATTACCTGCCTTTAGGCGGAATCTACTATTCCAAGCCTTTATCTTTCGAAATACTTTTTATCTTCCTTGTCAAAATATGCGTAAATCGGGAAATTTCCATACATTACAGGGAGTCAAACCGAAAAGCCAAAGCAAACCCTCACTGCGCATTTCAAACCCTCGATATCGCATAGCTGCTTAACATGAGAAGTATAAAACCGGAATGTGACAGTTTACTGAAAAAATATATGGAAATTACAGGAAAGCGTCACTCAAAGCTAAAATCCCCATATAGTCAAATCGCTTTGCACGCAGCTTAACAATAAGTACCCGTACAAAGCGAAATAATAGATAGACTTAATATTTATTGGGAGCAGCGGTTAAATACTTCTTAACCATAAGAGCTACCTTAAATACGATAGCGTCCTCAAATTCACGAAGGTCAAGACCCGTGAGCTTCTTTATTTTCTCAAGACGGTACACAAGAGTATTTCTGTGAACAAAGAGCTTTCTTGAGGTTTCGGAAACATTTAGGTTGTTCTCGAAGAACTTCTGAATTGTAAAGAGAGTCTCCTGATCAAGGCTCTCAATAGAGCCGCGCTTAAATACTTCCTTTAAGAACATATCGCAGAGGGTTGTGGGAAGCTGATAAACAAGTCTTGCTATACCGAGGTTATCGTAGCTTACAACGGAACGCTCTGTATCGAACACCTTGCCAACCTCAAGAGCCACCTGAGCCTCCTTGAAGGAGTGGGCAAGATCCTTAATACCTGTTGCGGCAGTACCGATACCAACGTTGCAATGGGTATAGAACTCGCTGGAGAGGGTGTCAACAATAGAGCTTGCCAGCTTCTCAAGGCTCTTGCTGTCGATACCTGCTTTAATCTCCTTAACGAGGGCAATATCGCTTTCATTAATATTAATAACAAAATCCTTTGTCTTATCCGGGAAAAGATTCTGAACTATATCATAAGCGGAAACATCTGTCTTAGAGGTAATCTTGATGAGCATACATACTCGGGTAACCTCACTTGAGAAGTGAAGCTCGCGAGCCTTTATATAGATATCACCGGGAAGAATGTTATCAAGGATAACGTTCTTGATAAAGTTACTTCTGTCGTATTTTTCATCGTAGTACTGCTTGATGCTTGCTAAAGATACCGAAAGAAGCTGAACATACTTCTGAGCAATATCATCCGCGCCGGAAACGAAAACAGCATACTCAGCACGTGCGCCGTTGCCGAAAGACTTATAGGTACAGCCGTTGATAACGAAGGGAACGGTTGCGCTGAGGGTTTCGGAATTGATATTCTCGTTAACCTCACCAATGCGACCCAGCTCCGAGCAGGCGATAACTACCGAAGTTTCGTCTACAACGCCGATAACTCGGTCGATAGCGTCCTTCATCTGATGGATAATACCCTGAAACAATCTGTTTGACATAAGCTTGCCTCCGCATATTAGAATTCCAATATAGCCAATATTTTGAGTCTTTGGGGAAATGATACCAAAAATCACATGGTATCATATACATTTTACACAACAAAAATATAAAATGCAACCTTTTTTTGAAAAAAAGATTGCTTTTTTTATAAAAAATGCTGAAATTAATATTTTCATACGGGAATTATAGAGTGTTTTCCGAGAAATTTTCGAAAAAATTTTCTATCCGCGGATAGTC
>JAQXHW010000179.1 GCA_029007475.1 Oscillospiraceae bacterium
TTTCTTTTTTTTTGAAAGTGAATTATACAGGCCCTTTATCAATAGTTAGAGTAAGCCCCCGAAAAGAACGATTGAATAGAACGTGGGATAGCAATAGAAATTACCTTAGTAATATAAAGCCCCTTTATTTCATAAATTGTGTTAGGTGAAACGAGTTTTTGCCTATTGGGGGGTGCTTTTTTGAAGTTCAAAAGATTTTTGGCTGTGCTTTCCGGACTAACCTTAGTGGCTTTGGCGGCTTTCTGCGTAATTCTGAGAATAAGTCCAACGGGCGGTAAAAATGCGGTTTTGGCGGCGGCTTCCTTGGCGCTTCCCGATGGCAGCTTCCAATCTGAGAGTGAGTACGTAGAGGACAAGAAGCGGCAAAACACCGAAGCGTCAAGGGAGATAAATTCCTCAGAGACTAAAACACTTTTCAGCTCGGAGGTTTATTCCGAGGACCCGAAAATCTACGAGGGAGAAGAACAATACCCCGTTACCGAGACTACCTACCGCGAGGGTGATACGAGCTTTGATAACCTCTTTATTAAAAACACTACGGGTCTTAATCTCGACGTGCAAAAATACCTTGAGAGAGATTTGGGCTTCGATTTCAAAAAAGAAACGGACGTACAGGTTTTGATAATACATACCCACACCAGTGAAAGCTATCTAAATTACGACAACGGCTACTATCATGAAAGCTTTTATCCCCGAAGCAGCAACCCCGATAGAAATGTTGTAAGGGTGGGAGAGGAGATAAAATCAGCCCTTGAAGCAAATGGAATAGGAGTAGTTCATGCCACAGAGTTTCACGATGACCCTCTTTACACCGGCGCATATTATCGAAGCTATGACACAGCCCTAAAATATATGGAGGAGTATCCCGACATAAAGGTCGTGCTTGATATCCACCGAGACTCCATAAGTTCGGGAGAGACAGGGGGTAAGGTTAAGCCTGTTTTTTATGTGGACGGAAAGAAAGCCGCGCAGATTATGATAATGGCAGGCTATGACCCTGATGGGAGCTTGGAATATCCCTTTTGGGAGGATAATCTCACCTTTGCTCTGAAAATTCAGAAGAAGGCGGAGGATATGTACCCCGGTATGACCCGGCCTCTCTACTTTGGAAACTTCGTTTACAATATGAATTTGAATACAGGCTCCATGCTTATTGAGGTGGGTACAGATGCAAATACCCTTGAGGAAGCGGTCTTTACGGGAGGATTACTCGGAAATGTGCTCGCGGAGGTCTTGCAAAGCGAATAAGAATTTGATATAATAGTATTACTTAAGATTAAAATAGGGTAGTTTGGGGTTATTATAATGAACAGAGTACCTTCTTTTAGAAAATTAATACTGTTATTTAGCCTTGTTGCTTTGATTTTTGCCGCAGGTGTTCTCACGGTATCTGCCGAGACAGAGCCTACCGAGACCTATGCTATTGAGTCCTTCGTCACCGAGAACGCTGAAACTACCTCGCCCATAGAGAGTACTGTTCCCTCGGAGCCTGAGGAGACAGCTTCGTCCACAGAAGCTACCGGCTCATCTACAGCACCAACAGCGCCTGAGCACACATACAGAGAATCTTTACCTGAGATTTCCTCCGAGGAGATTATTATACCCAAGCCTGTTGTGAACGCAAAGGAGGAGGAACCGCCTCTGTTTTGGGGCTTTGTGGCATGGATTTGTATAGGCGTTGGTGTGGCTGTTGTTTTGGCAGTTCTTCTGACAACCAAAACAAGGGCTATGCGTTCCGGCGGCAAGAAACGTTACTCAACAGGAGATAAAATCTCCGGCAAGAAGCGACTCTTAAACGATAAATACTACAACGACCAAAGACGCAGATAATATGAAAATAGGTGAACTTAATATTGAGGGTGCGGCGGCCTTAGCTCCTATGGCAGGGGTTGCCGACAAAGCCTTCAGAGAGCTCTCGAGAAATTTCGGCTGTGCCTACTGTGTAGGAGAAATGGTTTCCGCCAAGGGAATCTCCTACCATAGCCGAAAAAGTGCCGAGCTTATGGATATCTCAGAGGGTGAGCGACCCTCCGGTGTTCAGCTCTTCGGCTGTGAGCCTGATACCATGGCTTTTGCCGCAGAGTTTTCATTAAAGTATAATCCTGATTTTATTGATATAAACATGGGCTGTCCGGTACCAAAGGTTAATTCAATAGGCTGTGGGTGCCAGCTTATGCAGAACCCCGACTTGTGCTATGATATAGTAAAAGCCGTGAGCTCGGCTGTGGATTTGCCCGTTACCGTCAAAATTCGCAAGGGTGTTGACGAGGAACACATAACCGCTGTTGAGGTTGCGAAAGCCGTCGAAAGCGCAGGTGCTAAGGCAATAGCTATTCACGGCAGGACAAGGGCGCAGATGTACAAGCCCTCTGCCGATTGGAGTATAATTAAAGAAGTGAAAAACGCAGTCGGTATTCCTGTTATCGGTAACGGCGACATTGTGACAGCTCAGGACGCCGCAAAAATGCTCGAGGAAACAGGCTGTGATATGATAATGGTAGGCAGAGGCGCTATGGGAAACCCTTGGATTTTCCGCGAAATCAACGCCTATATCAACGAGGGCAGGATAATTCCGCCGCCCTCACTTTTTGAAAAATTGGATATAATGCGGCGTCACATAGAAAAGCTCTGTGAGTACAAGGGCGAGGATGTGGGTATGCGCGAAGCGCGCAAACACGTTGCATGGTATATTAAGGGGCTCAAGGGCTCTGCTTCATTCAGAAACGAGGCAGGCAGGCTCAAAACCCTGGAGGAATTCTACGGTTTAATCAAACGAGTTGCAGAAACTCAGGAATAAAGGAATGGAGAATTAATAATGGACGTAACACAGAACATCAACTTTGTATCCCGATTTGACAAAGAGATAGGCGACGCAATGACTCTCGAATATGAGCGTCAGTGCAGAAACATTGAGCTTATTGCCAGCGAGAATATCGCTTCTCCTGCTGTTATGGCAGCTATGGGCACAGTTCTCACCAATAAGTACGCAGAGGGCTACCCCTCAAAGCGTTATTACGGCGGCTGTCAGTGCGTTGATATCGCAGAGAATATTGCAAGAGAGCGCGCCTGTAAGCTCTTCGGCGCAGAACACGCAAATGTTCAGCCTCACTCCGGTGCTCAGGCCAACCTTGCTGTTTACTTTGCAATGCTCGAGGTAGGCGACACCATTATGGGTATGAGCCTTGCTGAGGGCGGCCACCTTACCCACGGCTCACCTGTTAATATGTCAGGCAAGAATTACAACTTCGTTGCTTACGGCGTTGACCCGGTTACCCATGTTATCGACTATGATAAGGTTATGGAGCTTGCAAAGGAGTGCAAGCCAAAGATGATTGTTGCCGGAGCTTCTGCATATCCCAGAATTATCGACTTCGCTAAATTCAGAGAGATTGCCGACGAGGTTGGCGCATATCTTATGGTTGATATGGCTCATATCGCAGGTCTTGTTGCCGCAGGAGTTCATCCCAATCCCGTTCCCTACTGTGATTTTGTTACTACAACTACTCATAAGACCCTTCGCGGCCCCAGAGGCGGTATGATTCTCTGCCGTGAGGAGTACGCAAAGGCAATAGATAAGGCTATATTCCCCGGTACTCAGGGCGGTCCTCTTATGCACATTATCGCTTCAAAGGCGGTTTGCTTCGGCGAGGCATTAAAGCCTGAGTTCAAGACCTACGGCGAGAATATCGTTAAGAACTGTAAGGTTCTTGCGGACGAGCTTGTAAAGCGCGGCCATAAGCTTGTAAGCGGCGGCACAGATAACCACCTTCTCCTTCTTGACCTCCGTGACACAGATGTTACAGGTAAGGAGCTTGAGGCTCGTCTTGACGAGGTTAACATCACCGTTAACAAGAACGCTGTTCCAAATGAGCCCAGAAGTCCCTTCGTAACCTCCGGTATTCGTATCGGTACTGCCGCTGTTACTACCCGCGGCTTCGGCGAGGCTGAGATGGTTAAGATAGCCGAGCTTATTTCCCTTGTTATCAACGACTTTGAGGCTAACAAGGAATATGTTAAGGCAGAGGTTAAGGCAATTACCGATAAATTCCCCCTCTACGGCTGATATTAATAGATTTTCTCAAGCCTTGAGGTTGTATCCTTAAGGCTTGTTTGTTTTTTCGAAAAAAGGAGTGAGAACATTGTCGTCACCGCTTGCTGACAGAATAAGACCCCGGGAGCTTTCTGATATCGTAGGTCAGAAGCACCTTATTGGGGAGGGAAAGCCTCTGAGAAAAATTATTGAAAGCGGCGAGATTCCCAACTTAATTTTCTACGGCCCCTCGGGAGTCGGCAAAACAACTCTTGCCACATATATCGCAAAGCGCACAAATAAGACTCTCAAGAAGCTAAACGGCACAACCGCCTCTACTGCGGATATTCGTGGGATTGTTGAGGAGCTGAATACCTTTTCGGGTATGGGAGGAATTCTTCTCTACCTTGACGAGATTCAGTATTTCAACAAAAAGCAGCAGCAGACTCTTTTAGAGTTTATTGAGGACGGCAGAATCACCCTTGTCGCTTCCACTACGGAGAATCCCTATTTCTATGTATATAATGCAATTCTCTCACGTTCGACGGTTTTTGAATTTAAGCCAATCGAGCCTGAAGAGCTTATTCCGGCCGTAAAACGTGCAGCCAAGGTTTTAGAGGAGGAAAAGGGCGAAAACTGCACCTTTACCGAGGATGCAATTAAGCAGATTGCCCATTCCTGCGGGGGAGATGTGCGAAAAGCCCTCAACGCCGTTGAGCTTTGCTATATTTCCGCAAAGGAGGGCGGCAGCGGTAAAGTTGTTGACGCGGAATTAGCTTCTGAGCTTTCTCAGAAAAGCTCTTTCCGCTACGATAAAGAGGGCGACGAGCACTACGACATTATTTCTGCCTACCAAAAGAGTATGCGCGGCTCGGACCCCAACGCTGCCTTACATTACCTTGCAAGACTCCTTGAAGCCGGTGACTTGCCTTCTGCTTGCAGAAGACTTATGGTTTGTGCCTGTGAGGATGTAGGTCTTGCCTATCCTCAGATTATCCCAATTGTAAAGTCCTGCGTTGATATTGCTCAGGCAGTAGGACTCCCCGAAGCAAAGATTCCTCTTGCCGATGCTGTGGTTATGGTTTCAACTGCACCTAAGTCCAATTCCGCCTATTTGGGTATTTTCAAGGCAACTAAGGACATTAAAGAGGGAAAATCAGGCCCCGTTCCCCGTACCTTACAGAATAAACACTACGATGGGGCGGATAACAAAAATCCCGGTCAGTTTTATAAGTATCCTCACGACTTCCCCGACCACTATGTGCCTCAGCAGTATTTACCCGATAATATTAAGGATGCTGTTTATTATGAATTCGGGGATAATAAAAATGAGCAGAGCTTCAAGGCTTACTGGGAGAAGGTTAAAAATAGCTGACTGACTAAGGGTTGTCGCAAATCGGAAGAACGAAGAGCGACAGCTCTTTCTTGTATATTAAACAGGGATAATTCCTTGCCATAATACTTGCCGTCTTTTGTGTTCTTTTTCAAAGTGCAGGCTGCAAGAGCTTTTTTTTCGGCCTAAATAACGCAGTTATGAAATTCAGGATAAAAAAATGCTATGGATAATAGATAAAATTGATAAGAAATTATTGGTACTAATTCCAAAGCAGTAATTCTAATACAGAATTAAAACTTGACAAACCATTGATATAATTAGTATGAATAGAAATACGCGGTTTTAAGGATTTTTGAAATTAGCGTAAATTTAAGGAGGAATTTTTTATGGTAAGCAAAAAGCACAGACTTTTGTCCCTTATGCTTTGCGTGTTGACAGTTATGTCGCTTCTTGCAGTCGGCATGGCTTCTGCGTCCGCAGCAGCCGTTGACACAGTCTACTGCGAAAATGCCGGCGGCTGGGACGAAGTCTACTGCTACATGTGGACCGGCGACAACAGCAATGGTGCATGGCCCGGCCAAAAGATGACAAAGGGCGAGGGTAATCTCTGGTCCTATGAGGTAACCGGTGAATGGGAAAACATTATGTTCAATAACAATAACGGTACCAAGACCGTTGAGTTTTCTTACCCCGGTAACGGTAGTTGCTTCAATAACCAGACAAACGCCTGGACAACTATTGATACCCCCGCAACACCTACCGATTCTACAAACCCCACAACACCTAAAACATCTACAATTGCTACTACTTCCGCAGAAGGTGAATATGCAGTTTACTGCAAGAACGCCGCTAACTGGAGTTCAGTGTCTATTTACATGTGGAACACTGATAGTGACAAGCCCGCTGCATGGCCCGGAAAAACCGCAACCAACATCGGCGATGGCATTTGGATGATTACAGTTGACAAGGAATACAAGAACGTAATCTTCAGTAACGGAGGCAACAATAAGACCGGTGACCTTTCTTTCCCCGGCTCCAGCTACTGCTTCAATAACGCAACCAATCAGTGGGAAATTTACGATTTATCAATGCTCCGTATTACAAGCTATACTGCTGATCCTGCTTCTCCTCAGTACACAGGTGTTGAGGTTAAGCTCTCTATGGATGCAGCCGGCGGCGAGGGCGACCTTCAGTATAAATTCGCTGCAGACTCTACCGTAATCAGCGACTATTCTCCCTCGAATACAGCTACATGGACTCCAACTAAGGCAGGCACCTATACCCTCACGTTCTCCGTCAAGGATTCTAAGGGCGAGACTGTTGATAAGACCCTCTCCTTCAATGTTAAGGATATTGCCGCAGAGGTTAAGCCTGTAGTTCAGACCGTCGGTGTTACTCCCACAAACTCCGAGAACACCGAAATCAAGAAGGGCGCAGCCGCTACCGTTGATATCACCGCAGGCGGTGGTAACACAGGCACAAAGCTCCTTTTCTACAAGGTCACAATCAAGGACCCCAACGGCAACATTGTGAATGTTCCATACTATACAACAAAGTCTCAGTATAAGTTCACTCCCGCTGTTTTAGGTACTTATGAAATTCAGGTTTCCGTACAGGGATCTGATAACAGCACAGTCAAAAGATCATATAAGTACGAGTGTGTAAACGAGTTTTCAGCTCCCGGTGCTCTCACCGTTTCCGCTGCCGTATCAGGCTCTCAGACTGCAGACTCAACTGTAACAATTACAGCAGCAGCCTCCGGCGGTACAGCTCCCTATACTTATCAGTATAAGATTAACGGCCAGATCGTTCAGGCTTACTCCGCAAAGAACACCTACAACCTGACCTTAGCAGCTGATACTACCTACACAATTGAAGTTACCGCTAAAGACAACGCCGGCGCTGAGTCCTCCAGGACGGTTACAATTACCGTTCCCGGCTCAGTTACTCCTCCTGATCCCGACAAGGGTATGAGAGGTGACGCTGACTTAAACGGCGAGGTTAACATCAAGGATGCTACTCTTATCCAGAAGTATGCAGCTAAGTCCGTAGACCTTGCAGATCAGGCACTTAAAAATGCAGATGCAGACGAAAACGGTGAGGTTAACGTAAGAGATGCTACGACAGTTCAGAAATTCGTCGCAGGCTCCGTTAAGTGGTAAGGAGGATAATAATGAACAAGATTAAGAAAATTACAGCTCTTGTACTTGTTTTTCTTCTGTCCATAACAATAGGAATTGTAAGTATTAACGCGGCAGAGGCTGACACGGCTGATGTAGCAGCCGAGAATACCGGAATCACCGTATATTATAAGGGTGACGGCAAGGTTACTCCCCACGTATATTACTGGAACGCACTTCCTCAGAACATCGAAACTGCGTATCCCGGTAAGGCTATGACCGCCGACAGCACTCAGACAGGCGGAAACTGGTACAAGTACACCTTCAAAGACTCTTCAAAGATAAACCTTCTCTTTACTGACGGTACGGATACTCTCGACGGTCAGCTTTCCGGCGAGCTTTCCCGTACTGCCGGTGAATGGTGGTATAAAGACGGTAAATGGCGCAACTATAATCCCGATATTCCCAGGGATTATGATTCCTCCGATATGCGTGAGGACACTATCTACTTTATCATCACAACCCGTTTCTATGACGGTGACACAGGCAACAACGTTCATTGCTGGGATGACCCCCAGGCAGGTAACCCCGACTCGGACCCCGCATGGCGCGGTGACTTCAAGGGTCTTATCGACAAGCTCGACTATATCAAGGCTTTAGGATTCTCCGCAATTTGGATTACTCCCGTTGTAACTAATGCGTCCGGATATGACTACCACGGCTATCATGCTATGGATTTTGCCACAGTTGATGCTCGTTATGAATCCGAGGGCGCAACTTACCAAGACCTTATTGACGCCGCACACGAAAAAGATATGAAAATCATCCAGGACGTTGTATGGCAGCATACCGGTAACTTCGGCGAGAGCTTCTTCTGTCCCGTATTTGAAAAGGATTTTTCAGCTGACCTCTCAAGCATTAATGAATCAATGGTACCCACAGATTACCTCCTCGAAAGCTACGGTCTCTCCTCTCCCGAGGAATACTACGCACAGAAGCCTGCAATTCAGTATCAGCAGAGACTTGACCTTATGAAGAACCTTTCCTCTTCAAGCCAGAACTCAACAGGTTCACATCCCAGCAGTACTGACTACACAATGGATAAGGTTTCCACAAGCGATAAGTACAACTCCAATAACTACTATCACACAGGTTACTTCCAGAGCCTTAACTGGGACGACTGGACCTGTAAGTACGCTCAGATTGCAGGTGACTGCGTTGACCTTAACACAGAAAACCCCGCAGTTGCAGAGTATTTAGTTGATGCTTATTCCAACTACATCGACATGGGTGTAGACGGCTTCCGTGTTGATACAGTCCGTCATATTTCAAGACTTTCCCTCAACACAATGTATAACGATGCTTTCAATGAGGCTGCAGCAGCAGTTGGCAACCCCAACTTCTATATGTTCGGCGAGATTTGCTGCCGTTTCAGCCAGGTTTGGTATCGTGACCATGCTTGTGAGTCGGTTCAGTTCTACACATGGGATGAGCCCGACACAAGCCTTACAAGTCAGTGGAAATACGATAGTTCTCCCGAATCAATTAATGAGAACATGAACCTCACCTTTGACCACTACATGAAGTACGACAACGTTAAGAACCAGCCTACCTCTACTAATGCGTTCTTAAACGGTATTGATTACCATACTCCCGATTACAGCCAGTCCTCCGGCATGGGTGCTATCGACTTCCAGATGCACTGGTGCTTCGACTCCGCAGGCGGCGCATTCGGAATTGCTAAGTCCGGCGACAAGTATTTCAACGACTCCACATGGAACGTTGTTTACGTTGAGTCTCATGACTACGCTCCCGACCGGAGTCAGAAGACTCGCTTTACAGGAAGTACTCAGACTTGGGCAGAGAACCTCTCTCTCATGTTTACCTTCCGCGGTATTCCTTGCCTCTTCTACGGCGGTGAGGTACAGTTCAAGGCTGGAGTTCAGATGGATGTAGGTCCTAACGCTCCTCTTGAAGATACAGGCCGTGCTTACTTCGGCGACTATCTCGAGGGTGATGTTACCGCTACCGATTTCAGCGAGTACACAGCTTCCGGCACAGTAGCCGATACTCTTTCCTCACCCCTTTCAAAGCACATCACAAAGCTCAACGCTGTTCGCCGTGCTATTCCTGCTCTCCAGAAGGGCCAGTACACCGTAGACAGCAAGTATGTAACCGGTAATATGGCTTACATCCGCCGCTATACCAATGCTGCCGAGGGTGTAGACAGCTTGGCACTTGTTTCAGTTTCCGGTGGCGCTACCTTCAAGAACATCCCCAACGGCGCATATATCGACGCTATTACCGGTGATGTTAAGAACGTAACAAATGGAACTCTTACCGTTGAGTCAATCGGTACAGCAAATGCAAGAGTTTATGTTTGCTGCGCAAAAGGTTTCACAGGTATCGACGGTCCAATAGGTGAAACCAATCTTACTTATCTTAAGTAATTTTTGAAAAGCGATTTTTCAAAACTGAAATCCAACTTACCGCCTCGGTTCTGTACCGGGGCGGTTTTTTGCTCTTTATGACGTGATGTCCCACTCGGAACAGCAGGCGGTTATTTGGAAAAAGGCTATTACCGGAATATTCTTGTGTTATACCCTGAATAGAGTTATTTTGGTAGTTGGATAATAAATGGTATACATAATACACAAAAGAGGAATACAAGCATTGGTGACAACAGAGAAAAGATTGATAATTCTTATAAGGAAAATTAATAAATTATAATTCTATTATAATATTACAGTAAGTTATTGTGTGAAAATCTGCATTATTTCAACAAAGGAGGAATATGTAATGAAGCGAATTAGTCAGGTGCTCGCGGTTATTCTCTGCCTTGCTATTTGCCTTTCAGCCGGAGTTTATTCAGCTCTCGCCGCTGAGGAAGATGTAGCAGAGGTAGGCGCAGACACAGGAATTACCGTACATTACTATCACGAGGGCGGCACACCGTATATCTACTATTGGAATGCGCTCCCTAAAAACCTTGAGACTTCCTATCCCGGTGAAAAGATGACTGCGGATAGCGTTACCGGTGCCAACTGGTACAAGTACACTTTCTCAAGTTCAACCAAGGTTAACCTTATGTTTACCGACGGTACCGCGGCTCTCAGCGGTCAGCTTAGCGGTGAGCTTACAAGAAACAGCGGTGATTGGTACTACAAGAACAACCGCTGGAGCACAACCCCTACATCAACCACAACTGAGCGCGGTGACTTACGCGAGGAGTCAATCTACTTTGTAATTACCACTCGTTTCTACGACGGTGATACAGGCAATAACGTTCATTGCTGGGACGATAAGCAGGCAAATAACCCCGACGCAGATCCCGCATGGCGCGGAGATTTCAAAGGCCTTGCCGATAAGCTTGATTACATCAAGGCACTTGGCTTCTCTGCAATTTGGATTACCCCTGTTGTAACAAATGCCTCCGGTTATGACTACCACGGCTACCATGCATTCGACTTTGCTACTGTTGATGTGCGTTACGAGTCCTCGGATTTCACATATCAGGATCTTATCAATGCAGCGCATGATAAAGATATGAAGATCGTTCAGGACGTTGTATGGAACCATAGCGGCAACTTCGGTGAAGCCTTCTTAGGTGCAATGTTCACAAAGAGCTACAACACAGTTCAGGATCTTGCCGATGTAGAAAACTCAATGCAGATCATCCCCGGCAGTGATTTGGATAAGTCCTATCCGAGCTACAGCTCGCTTAATCCCGCCGCACAGTTCCAGGCTCGTCTTGATATTCTTAAGAATCTCTCAAACGGCAGCCACGACCCCAATAACTACTACCACAGAGAGAAGAACATGGGCTATGAGTCTTCTATTGAACAGCAGGGCTCAATGGCAGGCGACTGTGTTGACCTCAATACCGAGAACCCCGCAGTTGCCAAGTATCTCACCGATACCTTCCTTGATTATGTAAACATGGGAGTAGACGCTTTCCGCCTTGATACTGAAAAGCACATCAACCGCTGGACTCTCAACAGCGCATATTTCCCCGCATTCAAGAATATTAAGAACTTCTACATTTTCGGTGAGGTTTGCTCGCGTGTTCGTGAAACCTGGAACCACAACATTCCCTCCTCATCTCCTGCCTTCTTTACATGGGCAGAGACCGAGAGCGAATGGATCGGCAACTGGGATACAAGCAGTCCCACAGCTAATGTTCAGAAGTCTATTGCCCATTACGATTCTCATAGAGATGCCAGTAAGTGTCCTACCTCCACTAACGCTTTCTTAAACGGAATTACATACCATACTCCCGATTACAGCCAGTCAAACGGCACAGGTGTTATCGACTTCACCATGCACTGGAACTTTGAAAACGCTAACAGCGCTGTAAGAGCAGGCTATGCAGAGGACCAGTACATCAACGACTCTACTTGGAATGTAATGTATGTTGACTCCCATGACTACGGTCCCGACGGTATGGAGAAAACCCGTTACAGCAGCGGTACCCAGGCTTGGGCAGAGAACCTTAACCTCATCTTTACCTTCAGAGGCATTCCTTGTCTCTACTACGGCTCAGAGGTTGAGTTTGCAAAGAACCTTCCCATTGATGTAGGCCCTAACGCACCTCTTGCCAAGACAGGACGTGCTTACTTCGGTGACTATCTTGAGGGTTCAGTATCCGCTTCTGACTTTGGTGAGTATACAGCCTCCGGAAAGGTTGCAGAAACTCTTAACTCACCCCTTGCATTGCATCTCCAGAAGCTCAACGCTATCCGCCGTGCAATTCCTGCACTTCAGAAGGGTCAGTACACCCATGAAAGCAACTATGTATCCGGCGGAGAGATGTCTTATATCCGTCGTTATACTAATGCGTCAGAAGGTATTGACAGCCTTGCCTGCGTAGCAGTTACCGACGGCGCAACCTTTAAGAACATCCCCAACGGCAAGTATATTGACGCCGTAACAGGTGATGATAAGGAAGTTACAAACGGTACCCTCTCTGTTCCCGATACAGGAAAGGGCAACATGAGAGTTTACGTCTGCTGTGCAAGTGGTTTTACCGGCATTGACGGTGCTATCGGCCCTGCAGGTCAGTCTTATCTTAAATAATGATATAATCAGCACTTTAAGGAGTGGCACAAGTTATTGTGTCACTCTTTTTTTTGCGGTACAAGTCGCTGACAGATTATGTGCAACTTATCCAATAAAGCAATCAATCTTTGTGCAAAAAATAAAGATGAAAGATTGTAAAAAGTATTGCAGTTTTGAAACATTTATTGTATAATGTTCGTGACGAGAAAAACTCGATATTATTTTTAGGAGGAGATTTCCAATGATTAAAAAAATCATGAGTCTCGTACTTGCACTTGTAATTATTGCAAGCATGGGAGTACTCGCATTCACAGCTTCTGCTGCTGATCAGACAATTTACTTTGAAGTTCCCTCAACATGGAACAACTTCAGCAAGATTTTCTGCCACATTTGGGTTTACGGCGGCGATCCTCTTGCAAACTGGCAGTCCAAGAAGGAAGCTTGTAAATTAGAAGCTGACGGTCGTTATTCTTACGACATTTCAAAGGTTGGCGGTATATCTGCCGGCGAAACCTACTGCGTAATCTTCAGCGCAGACACAGGCGTTCAGACCTATGATACATTTATGGGTACACCTTGCCTCGGTGATACACTCTACACTGACGGTACTCTTTACGAGAACCCCGTAGACAGCTCCAAGACTGCACTTGCTGCTTTCTGGAGAAACCAGAGCCGTTCTGTTTACGGTCCTGTAATGTGCGTTACTTCTATCGGCAACCTCGTAGGCACCTGCCTCGCTCCCGGTGAGACTGCTGAGGGCCTTTTCAACACATTCCTCACAGCCAACCTTGAGAACGCAAGAACTTACTCCGGTAAGCAGGATCAGCAGATTATCGACGATATGGCTAACGCTCTCGGTCTCTC
>JAQXHW010000180.1 GCA_029007475.1 Oscillospiraceae bacterium
ATTGTTTTCGCTGCTGTTACAGATTTTAAGGCGATTTTTAAGGTCGGAGGTTTTCTTCTCTTTAAGGGTGCTCGCGCTTTCATTATAAACGGCATAATCTCCATCCCGTATGAGACTTACCTTAAAGCCGGACTGTTCTAAAAACGACTTAAGATAAAGGCTTATGCTTAAATTCAGATCCTTTTCCAAAAGGCCTGAAGCCGTACTTGCACCGCCGTCCTCGCCGCCGTGTCCGGGGTCTATTATTATCGTTGGAGATACAGTTTCATAAGCTCCAAAATTATTTGCCATACTTGCTACGGCGATACCTGAATTCAGAGAAAGAATGGAAAACAGCAGTCCTAAACAGATACAGACAGCTAAGTAAACTATTCTTTTACTTTTCATGAAAAACCACCCCATATCTATATATGGCGGTTTTCTCCATTATATCACAGTATAAGGCAGTTGCAAAGAACTATTTTTTGCATAGTATAGTAGTGCTACTACTGAAAATAGGAAGATACAGATGAGAAATATTAGTTTAGATAAATTAAAACCGGGTGAAATAGGATATATAAAATCTGTGGATATGAATAAGTCACAAAAAATCAGATTATCTGAGATAGGCTTTACCGAAAATACAAGAGTAGAAACACTTTTAAGGAGCCCTTGTGGGGATCCCTTGGCGTTTCTTGTAAAGGATACGGTTGTTGCACTCAGAGGTGTAGATGCAGAGAAAATTAATGTAGCACTATAATCGAGAGGGATAATTTCTGAATAACTTAATATCAGATTCTCGCAGAACTATTGCTTTAGTGGGCAATCCAAACGTGGGAAAAAGCACCATCTTCAATATACTCACCGGACTGAAACAACACACAGGGAACTGGGCAGGAAAAACCGTGGAGCTTGCCACCGGAAAACTTGAGAATAACGGCGTTGAATATACCTTGGTAGATTTGCCGGGCACCTATTCCCTACTTCATAATTCTCCTGAGGAACAGGTAACCCGCGAGTTTATTGAAAAGGGCGACTTCAATTGTATTTTGATAGTTGCAAGCGCGGCTTCTTTAGAGAGAAATCTATTGCTGACCCTTGAAACATTACACATCACAAACAAGGCGATACTATGTCTAAACCTCTGTGACGAGGCTGAGAATAAGGGTGTTGTAATAGACACAGACGAGCTGAGCCTGCAGCTCGGTATCCCTGTTGTGAGCACAAGCGCAAAAAAACACAAGGGCATAAAAGAGCTAAAAAGCACACTTTTTAAGGTTTGCGAGGGAGATATCAATACCTATTCCGTGAGTAACATAAGGGCTCTACCGGATTTGTCCGATACCGAGGGAATAACTCACGAGGCAACTAAATTAGCCGAAGCTATATCTCGGTTTACGGTAAAGAAAAAGGGCAGATGTTACAGCGAAACAGATAGAAGGCTTGACAAGATATTTACTTCAAAGCTGACAGGGATACCTATAATGGTGCTTATTTTCGCTTTTGTGTTTTGGGTGACAGCCTACGGCGCTAACTATCCGAGTCAGCTTTTAAGCAATATTTTGTTTGCGATTAAAGACGCATTTGTTAAGTTTTTTACGGAGCTTGGTATTCACAAAATAATTACGAGCCTTATTTTCGATGGGATATATACAACCGGCGCCTGGGTAATTTCGGTTATGCTTCCCCCTGCGGTTATTTTCTTTTCGCTGTTTGCCTTGGTGGAGGATTCAGGCTATTTGCCGCGGCTGGTATTTAATCTTGATAAGCTGTTTCAAAAATTCGGCAGCAGCGGAAAAATGGCTATTACTATGCTTTTAGGTTTTGGATGTAATGGCTGCGGTGTTTCCGGCTGCAGAATTATCTCTGACAAAAGAGAGAGGACGGCGGCAATACTTACAAACAGCTTTATCCCCTGTAACGGCAGAATTCCTCTGCTGATAGCCCTAACCTCTGTATTTTTCGGCAGAACCGAAAGTGCTCTGCTTAATTCATTAATAACAACAGGTGTCCTGCTGCTGTTACTGTTCTTTGCGGTACTAATATCTCTTTTGGTTTCACTTATAAGTTCAAAGCTCTTTGGAAAACATAATACATCAAGCTTTATTTTAGAGCTTCCCTCATATCGCAGACCTCAGTACATTAAGGTTATTTTACTGACTATGAAGGAAAAGGTTGGGTATGTAGTTTCAAGAGCCTTGCTTGTGTCTTTGCCGGCAGGTGCTTTGCTATGGATTTTGGCAAACATTTCTATTGCGGAACAAAGTATATTAAGCTATGTGGTAGGCTTCTTTGAGCCTTTTGCCGACTTTATAGGTGTTGACGGCACAATAGCGGTATCGTATATTTTGAGCTTTCCGGCCAATGAATTAGCGTTACCGGTTATGCTGATGTCCTATCTATCGGAGGGGACTCTTACCGAATACAGCAGTATCGAAGATTTAAGCCGAATACTCTTAGCAAACGATTGGACTACTCTTACAGCGGTTAATACGCTTATACTCTGTCTTTTCCATTTTCCATGTTCCACGACGGCTTTTGTCATAAAAAAGGAAACTAATTCCAAGAGGATTACTGCTTTTTCAATTTTACTTCCTCTTGCTATCGGAATAACTCTTTGTATTGTGACAAAGTTGATTTTCAGTTTTGCTCATATTTCTTCCTAAGCAGCGATAGAGCTCTTTTTTCTATGCGAGAGATATATGAGCGGGAAATATTAAGCTCCTTAGCAACTTCTCTTTGAGTTAAGGGTTCCTCTCCGTTAAGTCCGTATCTCTTGATAATTACCGTTTTTTCTCTTTCGTTTAAGGCGGAATTTATGTAACTTTTGAGTTTTTCCGAATTGATCTTAATATCAAGCTCCTCGGTGAAATCCTTGTCATCAGCTAAAACATCAATGAGCATCAACGGATTTCCGTCTTTATCGGTTTCGATAGATTCGCTTAATGAAACGTCGTGGGCTGATTTTCTGCCGTTGCGAAAGTGCATTAAAATTTCGTTTTCTATACATCTCGAGGCATAGCTTGAGAGCTTAATCTTCTTTTCCGTGTCGTAGGTATTTATGGCCTTAATAAGTCCTATTGTACCGATTGATACTAAGTCTTCGTAGTCCGATTGAGCAGAATAATATTTTTTTACTATATGAGCAACTAACCTGAGGTTGTGCTCTACTAACTTATTCCTTGCTGAAACATCCCCAGCTTTGCTTTTTTTAAGACACTCAAGTTCTTCTTTTTGACTCAGCGGTTTTGGAAACGTCCCTGCCTTGCAAACGTGAAGTATAAACAAATAACAGTATCTTGCGAGAAAACTTAGAAATTCAAACAAAAAAACGCACTCCCCTTATGATTTATAGTAAAATCATATTCTGAGAGTGCGTTATTTTTGCGTGTCCTAATTATGAGTTTTTGCCAAACTCCTCAAGGATGAGGCCTTTGTTGTGCTCAAGCGCCCAACCGATACTCCATTCACTTGTGAAAAGCAGAAGATGATTGCCCTTAAGGTCCTGAATACGCTTGGTATCCGAAGCCAAATCGAGAGTTTTCGGGTCAAGTCCTTCGTTGCCGATCCATCGAATAAACTGATAAGGCAGAGAGGTCATTATAATTTCAACATTGTATTCGTTCTCAAGTCTGTGCTTTAGGACATCAAACTGGAGAGTACCTACAACGCCTACGATAACCTCCTCCATACCTGCGTCAAGTTCTTGAAAAATCTGAATTGCGCCTTCCTGTGCAATCTGAGTAGTTCCTTTAATAAACTGTTTGCGCTTCATGGTATCCTTTTGCCTTACTAAAGCAAAGTGTTCAGGAGCAAAGGTGGGAATACCTTTGAATCTTACCTTGTGGCCTGGGGTACAAACTGTGTCGCCTATTGAGAAAATACCCGGGTCGAAGATACCGATAATATCGCCGGCAAAGGCTTCCTCAATCATTTCTCTGTCGGAGGCCATCATCTGCTGAGGCTGGGACAGTTTAATCTTTCTCTCGCCTTGAACGTGAGTTACTTCCATATCCTTTTTGAATTTACCTGAGCAAATTCTCATGAAAGCAATTCTGTCTCGGTGCATCTTGTTCATATTAGCCTGAATTTTGAAGACAAACGCCGACATGAAGTCGGAATCAGGCTCAACAACTCCTTCGTCGGTTTCGCGAGAAAGAGGCGGCGTTGTAAATTCCAAAAACTTTTCAAGGAAGGGTTCAACGCCGAAATTGTTAAGAGCAGAGCCGAAGAATACGGGTGTAAGCTTACCTTTTCTGACTAAGTCAAGGTCAAGCTCGTCGCCTGCTCCCTCTAAAAGCTCGATATCAGCGAGTAAATCGTCAATCATGTACTTTCCAACGGTATCAGTAAGCTCAGGGCTGTCGAGGGGTACAACCTTCTGATCTACTTCTTTTTGACCGTTGTTTGCGATGTATGAGAGAACGCTTCTTGACTCTCTGTCATAGACGCCCTTGAACTCCTTGCCTGAGCCGATAGGCCAGTTTATAGGGCAGGTGTTGATACCGAGAACATTTTCAATCTCCTCTAAAAGGTCAAATGGGTTCTTTGAATCACGGTCCATTTTGTTTATGAATGTGATGATAGGAATATTTCTCATAACACAGACCTTAAAGAGTTTAATGGTCTGTTTCTCAACACCCTTTGAGCCGTCAATAACCATGACAGCGGA
>JAQXHW010000181.1 GCA_029007475.1 Oscillospiraceae bacterium
GTCCTCAAACACGGGATAGAAATTGCCCTCACGGTTTTCTTCCATAAGGTGATACTTCCACCTACAGGGCTGAGAGCAATCTCCCCTATTCGGATCTCTGCCTGTTAAGTATTCGGATATAAGGCATCTGCCGGAAAAGGAAACACACATAGCTCCGTGAACAAAGCATTCTATTTCCAGATCGGCGGGGATGTTCTTTCTAATCTCAATTATCTCGGCAAAGGAAAGCTCACGGGCTAATACAACTCGTGAGGCTCCTAAAGCATTGAGAGCTTTAGCACTTTCGGAATTTACAATACCAACCTGGGTTGACATGTGAATTGCCGTATTGGGCGCATATTTTTTCGCAAGTGCAAGCACTCCCATATCAGCTATAATCAGGGCGTCTATCTTACATTCCTCTGCTTTTTTGAGAAATTCACACAGCAGGCTAAGCTGATTTTCCCGAGGTAAAATATTACAGGTTAAGTAGAGCTTTTTGCCGTACTTATGGGTAAGCTCTACCGCTTTTTTCAGTTCCTCAAAATCAAAGTTTTTAGGTGAGGTTCTCATGGAAAACTGAGTACCGCCTACATAGACTGCATCAGCACCGAACGCAAGCGCCGCCGAAAGAGCCTCCATATCTCCTGCAGGAGCTAAAATTTCAGGTTTAACTAATCCTTTTATCATTATGAAAGTCCTGCCTGTGCCATATTATTCTGATGTTCCGAGAAGGTTACTGCATAGTACGGAGTTACCGTACCGTCCTCGGAGGTACCGTGGCAGAAGTAGAGATAATCAGTATCTGCAGGTACAACTGCGGCTAAGAGGGCGTCTGCTCCCGGATTACATACTGCTCCGGGAGGTAAGCCGTTTGTATTATAGGTTTCATAGTCGCTGTGGAAGGTATCGCGAATATCCTGAGGCACCTTGTCCTTGTTCTTATAGGGATAGAAGGCGGTACAATCAAGACCTAAGGAGTGAATATCGCTCTGTGAACCGTAGGAGAGTCGGTTGTTGATAACAGAGGAAACCTTATACATATCCTCGGTATCTGCCGCCTCAGCCTGTACGAGAGAAGCAAGGTTTACTACCTCGTCAAGGGTAAAGCCACTCTCATTTACAAGGTCGATAAGCGTCACAGGCTCCTTGTAGCCCTCTACTGTATATTTGGTTTCGTATACCTTGTTTTCAAAGTTAGATAATAATCGATTAATTGTTATTTCGGGGGACTCATGCATATAGAACTCGTAGGTATCGGGGAACAGATAACCCTCGAGACGGTATATCCTCTCATCATTATCTTCGATATCCTTGAGGAAAGGAAAGTCCTCGTCAAACCGGGTACTGTTGCAGAGCTCTAAAAATTCCTCTTTATCGTAGGTAACCCCTGCTTCATAGAGAACATCCGCAAGGTCAAGTATGTTAGTACCCTCGGTAATCTGAACAGTAATTGTAATCTGACGGTTGTCGGTGTACTGTAGATAATTAATAACTCCCAGGTAATCGAGATTTTTGGGAATCTGATAGATACCGGGCTCAATAGGTTCATCCTGAGAGGTGACTGCGGCAAAAAGAGCAAAGAAGCTCGAGTCGTTGATTATATTCTCTTTCTCAAGTTTCCTTGCGATATCGCCCATATCGTCCCCTGCTTCAACACGTACGGTAGCTGTGGTTTTATCCTTACGGGTGATTGCAAGGAAATCGTTACAGCCGACAATGAGATACTGAGCAGCAACTACACAGAGAATAATCAGCATCGAAAGCCAAGCAAAACGGTAGATTTTCTTGTTTCTGCCGGACTTTATGCGCTCAATTTTCTTTTCCTCTTTGCGCTGTCGGCGAAGCTCTTTTTTTGAGTCTCTCTCAATTCGCGCACGGGTGGTCTCGTCGCTGAAGGAAGTAATATCATTCGAGGTATCCTCAGAGGGAGCAGCGTTGGTCGAATCAGAGGAAATTTCCTCGGTAAAACCGGAGCTGTCACTGATATTCAGCTTGAAGCCGTCAACTCTGCGCTGACGGTAACGCTGAACATTTGCCTCGTCCTGAACTACATCATAGTTATCCTTATTCATATTATCCATTAGGAATTGCCCCTTTCATAGAAGCTGAAATGTATATTTACAATCAATGGGTTTTGCGAATATTCGAGTCTGTGGCGAGAAAATCTACGGGTACGTCGTATTTTCCTGCGGGTATGCTCCATTTCACGAAGCTGCCGTAGCATAGTCCCATGGAAACACCCTTGAAGTTTTTGAGAAATTTATCGTAATATCCCTTGCCGTATCCCAAGCGGTTACCCTCGGGGTCAAAAGAAAGTCCCGGTACGATGCAGAGGGAGTTTTCAAAATCCAAAGCAAGATTTTCAGGATTTCTCTCAGGCTCTAATATACCAAAGCTGCCCTCTTTTACATCCGAAAGCGAGCTAATATAGTAAAACTCCATAGTACCCTCAGGGGTACATCTGGGCAGAGATACCTTCTTGCCGCAGGCAAGTGCGGCTCTAATCATATTTCGAGTTTCAATCTCGTGTTTTGTTGCCATATAGAAAAGTATATGCTCGGCATTAACATACAGATCACTCATGAGAACTGTTCGGGCAATCTCTAAATCAAGACTGCGCTTATATGCAAGGGTCATTTTTTTCCTCATGTCCTTGTAGTGACTGCGAAGCATTACCTTCTCCTCGGAAATTACTTCTGACATTGCATTGAATCCTTTAGTTTTGCGGCAACCTCGGCGCCCTTAACCTCGGTTACGATAGCCATAGCAAAATCTACTGTTGCGCCGGGACCCTTTCCCGTAATAACCTTGCCGTCAACAACTGCGGGTTCATTTACGATTTCGGCACCTATAAGCTCGCCCTCGAAGCCGGGATAACAGGTAGCTTTTTTCCCCTTTAGGATTCCTAAGTGACCTAAAATTTGAGGTGCGGCACAGATAGCGCAGATGTATTTATTATTTTCCTTGCAGAATTCTATTACTCTCTGTACGGTTTCGGATTGCTCTAAATTAAGAGTACCGGGCATTCCTCCGGGGAGAATAACTCCCTCAATATCTTCAAAGGAGACTTGCTTTCTCTTAATGTCGCAGGAAAGAGTAATTCCATGACCGCCGGTGACGGAGTCTCCTGTTGAGCGAATTGCAACAGTCTGCACGTCAATTCCTGCGCGGCGGAGAATATCAACGGTGGTTATGGCTTCAATCTCCTCGAAGCCCGTTGCCAGTAAACAGTAAAACATAGCTGCCTCCTTTATAGTATAACAATATATATTATAAATATTTTTTTGCCGTATTATAAACAGCTTCGGATATTTCCTCTATACTTAGGGGCTCTGAGTTTTCAGAGCAAGGGATAACATTCCAGTTTAGCTTCTCAGCGGTAAAGAGAGCAGTTTCACGGCAGGACTTTAAGTAGTCCAGATTTTTCTCATGTAAATCTTTCTTGGACTCGTCGTTATTATAGCGGCCGCTCATGAGCTTCTGAGATACCTCGGTAGGCATATCAAGATAGATAACTCCCGAAGGTCTGGGGAGGGAGAGCTTTTCAAATTCATAATCGTCAAGCCATGAAATATAGGAATCCCATTCCTCCCTTTTTAGCTTTGAGGTCATGTAAATCATGTTTGAGGTTGAGTATCTGTCAAGAACAAACACGGTACCCTCGTCGTAGTCGCGCTTCCAATCCTTTAGATAGCTTGCAACTCGGTCAACGGCATAAAACGACGCGGCGGCATAAGGATTCACACAGGAAGGATCGTCGCCGAATTCGCCGCCGAGGTACATTCTCACTAAGGCTGAGCCCTCGCCGGAATAATCGGGAAAAGTCAGTTTCCTCACCTTATACTCCTTCGAGAGTCTTTCAGCTAAGATTTTCGACTGAGTAGCCTTTCCGGAGCCGTCAAGACCTTCTATTACAATTATCTTACCCTTACTAAAATTAGAGTTTTCCATACTTTTCTCTTACTTCCTTAATTTTTCCGCAGCTCATATTACCCTCGGGGCAAGCACCTCTCATACAGGAGGGACCGCTCTTTGAGAATATATGAGGAGCAACAGACTTAACAAGCATAAGCATCTGATAGGCGACCTCCCGAATCTCCCACTGAGCGCGGTTACAGCAGCGGTGAGCAAAGAAATTCTCCAGGCTTCTTGCGTTAAAGGTGCATACGATTTTAGTTGTACAGGCGTTAGGTAGAATATATCGTGCGTCCTCGTTAGCTTTCTTTATGAAAGCAGAGCACTTTGCCTTATTCTCGGCTTTATAGGCTTCGATTATCTCGGCGTCTGTGCCCTCAAACGCTTTATCTGAACTCTCTCTTATATACTTTACAACTAAAGCGTCACGAATTTCCCCATAGGCTTTCATCTGTAAATCAAGCACCTTAGAGTAAACCTCTAAACAATGCTCGTCGTCTTCTATTTCGGGGGGAGTCACGAACTCAAAGCTGTTGCCGTCAACATAGCGCTGGGACTGCTGACTGTATGAGGCGATTCTATGACGGACAAGCTGATGAGAGCAGGCTCGGGAAATACCCTCGATTCCAAAGGTAAATGAAGCGTGCTCCATAGGACTTGCGTGGCCGATATCCGAGAGCATATTTACGAAAGACGCTGTTTTCTCTGAAGTTAATCCTTCACGGATATCCTCAATTCCCGAGGGAGAATAACAGAGCTTCGCTGCCGCCGCTACGGTTTCCTCAGGGTTTGGAGTATGAGCTAAAAGTGTTACCTTAATTGACATGGTATTCCCTCTCTTACAAATCATTATTAGGGCAAAAAGTCAGTCTTTCCCACTATTTCGTTTAGTATACCACAATACTCCCGAAAAATCAAGAAAAGGCGACCTCTTAAACATAAGAAGCCGCCGATTTTTAATTATTCGATTTTATCCTCTTTATTATCTTCTTCTGATTCTTCATCGTCCTCTGTTTTTACCTCAGGATTTGATTTTTCCCTGAGAATCAGCAATATACTTCTCAGCTTATTGGGCAAAGGAATTAAGCCGTCTGCATTTTGCAGAATCGAGAGCCCCTCTGTTGCTATGAAAAACAGCAAAGTAAAATCTCTCAGGGGTATTTCCTGTGGGAGAAGTCCGTCTAAAATCGTTGCTAAAATAACCACCGCTATATAGAGAAGCTTTTTAGCCACTCCTTTTAGGCATAGGCTGGCAGATATATCCTTAAGATACACCGCCCTTATTCCAGCAGTTAGATAATCAAGCACCAAGAGAGTGAGAAAG
>JAQXHW010000182.1 GCA_029007475.1 Oscillospiraceae bacterium
ATCCGTAAGCTGCTGAGCTACTGCTTTCTTTCTCAGTTCCTCTGCCTGAAAGGTTTGAAGCCAGCCGATTCTGAGAGCGGCGGCGCCAAAGCCCAAAACAAGTATCAGGGCCAAGAGTATAGCTGACCTGCTTTTGAAGGACTGAGTCTTTCCTTTTGCCATTTAAGTAGCTCCTTTCCGTAATAATCGTTATCAAAAATCCGAGATTCATCCGCGAAACGTCAAATAAACGTGTTCCTTAGAATAGCAGAAAAAGAGTTAAGACAAAAAATCTCAACTCTCATTCACAGGCAAACCTAAGCTTTGCCTACTATAACATACTTATTGCGTCTTAGGGTATGTTATGACCAAAGCGAACTGAAGAAAGCACCGATTTCATCAAAAACGGTTTTTTCCTCCTCCATATATATCTCTGCTTTGTCGCCCTGAGACAAGCTAATATACTCTTTTTGACGGGAATTTGCCTTAACCATATTGAGGTTGTTCACGGCATATTCCTCAACTGACGCCGCCGAAAGCACCGCCTCAACCTTTGCCTGAGTCTGAGTACCGATACTCTGAGAATGAGCTAAGGTTCTCTCAGCTTCAGCTACCTGCTCATTGAGCTCGGTAAGCCTTGCCTGCCCCACTATAACTGTGCTGACTGCAAAAACCAAAATAGCGGTTATAATGCCGCCGATAACGAGGGAAGCGACGTTGTGCTTCTTTCTCTGGGACTTGTCAACCTGAATTTCGGGAAGCTCTATGATGTTGTTCCTGTTCCTGTGTACTCTTTTCTTTTTGGGAGCCTCTTTAGGAACTGCAGTACCGCGGGTAGTCTCAAAAAGGCTGAAGTCATATCCCTTGTCATCAAATGCGTATGCACCGTATGTCATATACTTCTCCCCTTAATTTTTATCGTAACTTTACAGCTTCTCACAGATTCTCAGCTTTGCGCTTCTGCTTCGAGGATTAATTTCAAGTTCTTCCTCGGAAGCCGTAATAGGTTTTCTTGTAATAATCCTGACTTTTGGCTTATTGCCGCAAACACAGACCGGAAAATCCTTTGGACAGGTACAGCCCTGCGCCCACGAATTCATTTTCTGTTTTGTTATTCTGTCCTCAATGGAATGGAAGGTAATAACCGCAAGCCTGCCGCCCTGCCTGAGTAGCTCAAAGGCTCCGTCTAAACCTCTCTCAAGCTCACCGAATTCATCGTTGACGGCAATTCGAATAGCCTGAAAAGTCTGTCTTGCAGGATGTCCCTCACGTCTTACCCTCTGAGGTACCGAGGCCTTGATTATCTCCGCAAGCTCCAAGGTAGTTTCAATTTCCCTTTCCTCTCTTGCTCTCACAATATTGCGGGCGATTGAGGAAGCGAACTTTTCCTCGCCGTAGGTGGAGATTATTCTTGCAAGCTCAGGGTAGGACAGATTGTTAACTAAATCCTTGGCCGATTCACCCGACTGACTCATTCTCATATCAAGAGGGGCGTCCTCGTGAAAGGAAAAACCTCTCTCGGGAGTATCAAGCTGGTGGGAAGAAACTCCTATATCAAGGAGGACGCCGTCCGCCTCGTAAACCTCTAAGGCATTCAGAAGCTCCTTCATATCTCCGAAACGACCCCTCACAATCTGTGAGCAAGGCTCGTTTTTGAATCTCTCGGTAACAGTTTTTATGGCGTCAGGGTCTCGGTCTATTGAGTAGAGTTTTCCGCTCTCAAGCCTTTTCAGTATCTCCCATGAGTGACCGCCGCCGCCTGCCGTTCCGTCAACATATATACCGTCGCTCTTTATATTAAGTCCTTCTACGGTCTCCTTAAGGAGTACCGGTAAATGAGTGAAGCTCATAATCAAAGTCTCAGAAGTGCAAGAGCATCATCAAAGGACTCCTGCATCTGCTTCTTCATAAATTCGTCGTAGGTCTCTTTATCCCAAACCTCAACGCGGGTATCCATACCGAGAACAACTAAATCTTTCTTGAGCTTTGCGCTGTCGCGAAGCGCCTGAGGAATTTGAACTCTGCCCTGAGCATTGGCGCTTACTTCCGTTGCCGGAGATATAAGAACGTACTGGAGCTGTAAAGCTGTTCGGGCAGGAAGCTCTCTGATTTGACTGAGAAGGCGGTTAAACTGCTCACAGGACATAATCTGTACAGAGCGGAAGTCATTATCGAAACCGCTGGTAACGTAGAAGCTCTCACCTAACTCATCTCTGAATTTCTGAGAAAGAGTCACTCGACCCTTTGCATCGAGAGTTTGAAAGGTTATACCCGTAAACATTTTGCCACCTCCCTTGGTATTTTTTCGAAATCACGTCATTCTTTACAAAAAACCGGTGTTTTGTGTACAGAAATAACCACAAATGTACACTGTTTGACACTGTAAGTTCATTATATACCATTAGTATCAAAATTGCAAGGGAAAGATTACGTTTTTTTTACCAATTATTATCCCGATGTTTACTACATTTTCACTAAATAATCGACCCCTCAAAAGTATGTTCGATTGACCTCGACATGATTTAATTGTTACAAAAAGTCGAACTTTGTAACCTTTTGAATAAAAGCCCATTCCCATGAGCTTTTCGGCTTTTTGCTTCCTAAAAAAGCAAAACAAAAAAGCTCCCGACTTCATAAGAAATCGGGAGCCGAATTTTAGTTTTATTTTTTGTTCTATTTAGGATATACTTCTATCGCTCAGGGATTGCCGCGACCCAAAGAAAAGCAAAATTACTGAGTCTTCTGAGTCATCTTGATATTCTGGCGAGTCTTGCGCAGCTCGGTAATCTGAGAAGTCAGAGCGTCGTCGGTTTTCTTCATAATCTCCTCAACGAACTCTGCGGCTGCCTTACGCATTTCATTAGTCTTAGCCTTGGTGTCGTTCATAATCTCAACAGCCTGAGCCTGAGCTGCACGAACAATCTCATGCTGATTAACAAGCTGCTGCTTTCTCTCCTCTGCTGCGCGGATAATGCCCTCGGACTCCTTCTTAGCCTCGGCAATAATCTGGCTTCTGTCAGCAACGATATTCTTTGCCTGACGAATCTCGGAGGGAAGCGAATCCTGAATCTCGTCTAAAATATCGAGAACAAGCTCGGTATCGACCAAGGACTTACCGCCTGTAAGGGGAACCGACTTGGCGTCGTTCATCATATCCTGTAACTCATTGATGAGTTCTTCTACTCTTTTCATATTCAATCGCCCTTTCCACATATATTGCTAAATATTTTATCTGAACATCTTATATTATTTCACATATTTGTGAGTCTGTCAACTATTTTTGTGTGAATTGCCTCGGGAACAAAATTACTTATGTCGCCGCCCAAAGAGGCAATCTGCTTAATAACGCTTGAGCTTAGGTACATATATTCCTGACTTGTGTTAAGGTAAACCGTTTCAATATCAGGGCAGAGCTTCTTATTGATAAGTGACATCTGGAACTCATATTCAAAGTCTGAAACCGCTCTGAGGCCCTTTACGACAGCCGTAGCACCCTTTTCTTTAGCGAAATCTACCAAAAGGCCGTCAAAGCTAGAAATTTCAACATTTGGCAGATGAGAAGTAGTTTCCCGTAAAAACTCCATTCTCTCCTCTACGGTGAAATTCGGATGCTTTTCCATATTGCAGAGCACAGCCACGATAACCTTATCAAAAAGATAAGACGTGCGCTCGATTATATCAAGGTGACCCAAGGTAACAGGGTCGAAACTACCGGGACAAATTGCAACTTTCACTTAATAACCTCCTTATCATTCTTCTTCGGGAAGCCTGTAGGTTGTTATTTTAATTTTACCATATCGATAGGTTCTGTCAAGGGTAAAATCCCCTACACTTTCGGGTAGAGTTTCCCCCGAGGCGGTTTCACAGATAATTACTCCGCCTTTATTCATAACACCCGGCAATACCTTTAATGCTTTCTCTGTTATACCCTTGTTGTAGGGAGGGTCAAGAAAGGCTATATCAAACTTTTGAGATGTGCTTTTCGCAAAGGCTAAAGAATCGCCCTGATATACCTGAGCATTTTCCTCAAGTCTTGTTTCTTTAAGATTTTTCTTTATAACCGAAACTGCTTCGCGTTTCATATCACAGAAGTACGCGCCCTTTGCTCCACGGGAAAGAGCCTCTATTCCCATTTGGCCGCTTCCTGCGAACATATCAAGGAAAACTCTGCCCTGAACCTGAAACTGAATTATAGAAAAGACAGCTTCTTTTACCATATCGGTGGTGGGTCTTACCTCATCACCCGACAGGGTTTCAAGCCGCCTGCCGCGGGCTATGCCTGTTATTACTCTCATTGCTATTCTCCTTTGTTCCACTCCGGGTGGAAATGCTTATATATTCTTATTGCTGTCGGTCTGTTCATTTTCGGAGCCTTCAGGAGCTCCTCAAAGTCTGCGTTTTCGATATTCTTAACGGTCTTAAAATACCTGAGCAGAGCCTTTGCTCTCTCAACTCCCACTCCCTCAATATCCGTAAGGGAGCTTTTGAGGGTAGCTTTTGTCCGTCTTGAGCGGTGGTAGCCGATTACGAAACGGTGAACCTCATCCTGCACGCAGGTTATGAAGTTAAATACTCTCTGTTTTGAGCTTATGGCTATTTCCTCGCTATCCCCTGTTATAGCCCGTGTGCGGTGTTTATCATCCTTAACCATGCCAAACAAGGGAATCGAAAGTCCAAACTGTGAAAGCAAGGGCTTTACCGCATTCACCTGACCCACGCCGCCGTCAAGAAGTATTAAATCGGGGAGTTTTCCAAAGCCCTCTGACTCATCTTTATGAGAAAGGTATTCTTCAAATCTGCGCCTTAGCACCTCGTTCATAGAGCCGTAGTCGTCCTGCCCCTCAAAGCCTTTAATCTTGAACTTTTTATACGCTTTTTTAAGCGGCTTTCCTTTCTCAAAGACCACCATAGCGCCTACATTTTCAGAGCCTGAAAGGTTTGAAATATCGTAGGCTTCAATATACTCGGGAGTTTTTTCTAAGGACAGCATGACTTTCAGCTCTTCCAGCACAGAAAGCTCTTTGCCAGTCAGTCCCTTTTGCTGAGCGACTCTCTCCGCGGCATTTTCCCGGCACATATCCGCAAGCTGTTTTTGCTCTCCTCGGCGGGGTACAGTTATATACACCCTCTTGCCGGTTCTCTCGGTTAAGCACCTCTCAAGAAGCTCTGTACTCTCAGCAGGAGCATCAAGGGTAATATACTTAGGCACAGAGCGATTTGAATAAAAGGAGGTGATAAACTCTGCTCTTGCTTCCTTTTCATCCATAACAGGTTCGGTGAAGAAGTCCATTCTGTCGCAGAGTCTCCCGCCCTCAAAGCGAAAAACCTCGAAGCAGGCTATATCTCCGTCTGAGAAGTAGGCTATAACATCCTGATTTTTCACTTTTGAATTAATAACCTTCTGCTTTTCGGATAACTTTTTTATCGCATTAATACTGTCGCGAAGCTGTGCGGCTTTCTCAAATTCAAGGTTTTCCGAAGCCTCGTTCATCTCAGCGGTTAGTTTTTTCAGCGACTGAGAGCTTCCTCCGCTTAAAAAGTCCAAAGCCTTCTCCACTCTGTCGTTGTAGTCATGAAACTTCACCTTTCCCCTGCATGGAGCGCAGCACAGCTTAATCTGAAAATTCAGGCAGGGTCTGCCCTTTCCAAAATCCTCGGGAAACTTTCTCTTGCAGGTGGGCAGCATAAAAACACTGTTAGCTTCCTTAAC
>JAQXHW010000183.1 GCA_029007475.1 Oscillospiraceae bacterium
CGAAGGCTGTATTACCTGCGGCTTGATGAGATGCAACACTGCGTGTTGATGATATGCAATTCCTGCGGAATAGATGATATACAAGGCTTCGCCTTGATTTGTTTGCTGAAAAGTGATATAATCTGATAAACAAGAATTTGACGAAGGAGTATGATTTTATGAAAAAGTTGATAGCAATGGTTTTAGCATTGGTTTGTGTGATAGGTTTAGTCGCTTGCGGTGGTAACACTAAAAATGTTAGAATCATAGATTATTCTTCCGAAATGTATTCTGATGCAGAAATTGAAAATGCAATTGATGTTGTAATCAATTATTTTGAGAAGAATTTTGAGGGTTGCACCCTTACGGAAATCACATATTTGGGCGATGATAAGCTTGACGACTGGCAGGAGTTTGCAGAAAGAAACAATGCAGACGATGTGATGGTGCTTGTTTCTTCTTTCAATGTAGATGCTTCTGGTGGAGATGGTTCTCTGAACCCAAACAGCACATATACAAATTGGGAGTGGATTTTAGTTAGAACTAATGGCGGAAAGTGGGAACACGTTGACCACGGATATTAAACAGCCAAATTCCAATTTGTAGAATAGATAACGCACACTACTTTTGGTCGTTTTTACCCCTACTTATATTACTTTTAGTCGCTCTTTCGCAGAAAAAAGCACCCGCGAGGGTGCTTTTTTCAACGAAGTGTGCCTATCGGCACGAGAAGCGATGCTTCGCATCGTGAAGTTGCTGCGCAGTGAAGTTTCTGCTTAAAGTGGGTGGCACACTTCACTTCACATTGTGCCAAACACAATGCTTCACAGCGGCAATGCCGCTTCTTCACTTGCCGCAGTGCGGCAAACTTCACTAAAAACATGGTACGGAACCACACTATAAAAAATGCAAAGCCATCTTTTTGCGTATCCCATAGAGAAGCCCCAAGGTTTTTTCCTTGGGGCTTATTTTTTTGTCCGGGATTTTCTTCCCTTAACATATTACTATATATATGGTATAATAAAAAATTGAGGTGATTTCATGATAAAAATAACATCGGAGGATTTTTCTGAGGCCTACAAGCTCTTAGATAACTCTTTCATATCGGAGGAGCTTAAAGAATATCCCAGGCTTTTTGAGGAATTTATCTTCTCAGGCTTAGAGATTTTCGCTTTGAAAGACAGCGAAAGAATAACAGCTGTCATTACCTGCTGGGAATTTGAAGGCTTTGTCTTTATTGAGAATTTCGCCGTTTCTGCTGAAAAACGGGGCCAAGGCTTAGGCACTCAGCTCATAAACGAGGTGTTCGAGCATTACTCAGGAAAAGCACTTATCCTTGAGGTTGAAAAGCCCCTTGACGAAACTCAGCAACGACGCATCCGTTTTTACGAGAATTTAGGCTTTACTTTTACGGATTTTACCTACAAGCAGCCTCAGCTTCGCGACATTCCTACCGACGTTGACCTATATATAATGTATAAGGGAAATGAGGAGATAGTGTCACAGCTTGATAGTTTTAAGGCTCAAATCTTCGGGGAAGTGTATAATTTAAGTGAAAAATAAGGCTTTTGTGACACTTTGTGTTACAAATTGTTACAGCCCGCATATATACCATATTTTGGATATATTGTATAATTTTTAATAATATTTACCATATTTATTGTTTTTTTATATTTTTTCTTAGAAAAAGACTTGAAATTCTGCCATACGCGTGTTATAATGTTTACAAAGTTGTAACTAAGGTTTATTTATTTGTAACTAAACCGATTTTTGTACGGCAGGTTTCCTGCATACATGGAGGGTTTTTCTATATGCTAAAATGTAAAAAAATAATTTCTCTGTTTTTAATACTGGCTGTGATAATGACGTTTTTCATGCTCGGCACCACCGGTGCTTCCGCAGCCGGCACAGGTATCGGACTTTCCGAGCATTGTCTTAATGCTTATTACAGCGGTTGGTCCTACGTTTACGGCGCTATGAGTCCCGGTGCTGTCGATTGCTCAGGTCTTATTTATATGTACTCGGGTACCGGCAGCCGCGTTGATATGATGGGCTCCTCCCCCGAGACCGGCTCTGTTTCGGCCGGTATCCCCAATATTCACGGCTTAGGTCTTTATCAGCCCGGTCACGTTGGCGTTTACGTCGGCGGCGGTATGGCTGTTGACGCAAGAAGCGAATATTACGGAATCTGCTACGAATCGGTTTACTCCAAGAGCTGGACTAACTGGTTTAAGGTTGCGGGTGTCTCCTACCCCACCACAGGCTGGGAGCTCTATAACGGCAATTACTACTACTACGAAAACGGCGAGTACCTCACCGATACAACAATCACAGTCGGCGGTGTAAGCTATTATCTTGACTCAACAGGTATAAGCTCACAGGCACCCGGAAATCCCGGAGATATAGCCGATACCCCTAACTCCGATTCCTCTACAAGCACAAACTCTGCTCTTAAGGTAGGCTCAAGCGGTGACAGAGTTATTGAGCTTCAGTACAGACTCACCGAGCTTGGCTTCTACAACGGAGATATTACAGGCTACTTCGGAACACAGACCGAAGCCGCTTATATTAGATTCCAACAGGCCGCAGGCGTTTATGTTGACGGTATTGCAGGCGCTTCTGACTTAGAAATTCTTTACAGTGACTATGCACCCACAGGTACTCCTGCACCCACCGAGGCAAAAACAGAGTCAAACACAGAGTCAACGGAAGCTACATCTCCTTCTACAGAAGAAAATGTTGAGGAAACTACTCCTTCAACCTTCGCAAACGGCGATTATCACGACGACATTTACAAGATACAAAGCGAGCTTGCAAACTTAGGCTACTTCAATGACGATGCAACAGGTTACTTCGGAGAGCTGACAGAAGCTGCCGTTACTGAGTTCCAAACTCAAAACGGTCTTGAAGCTACCGGTGAGGTGGACGAGCTCACCTTTGCAACACTCTTTAGCTCCACAGCTCTTGAGAACCCCAATCCCCAACAGAACGCAAATTCTCAGGACGACAAGGTTTCCAGCTTAGTTTCCGCTCCCGAAAATACGGCTGCTCCCACCAACCCCACTGAGGTTGCTATGAAATCCGTGAACCTTGCATCCAAAGCCTTAGACGGTGTAAGCAGTTCAAGCTCTGAGATTGTTACAGGCTCAAGCAGAAGCACAACCTTCATCATTTGGCTTGTTATTATGGTAGTTTTCATGGCATCAGCTTTCTTCTTTGTTTTCCACGCAGAAAGCAAAAAGAAAAAGGCTCGCCTTGCAAGAGCCAAAGCCAGAGCTAACAGAAACTGGTAATACAAATGCAAACCGACTGTTCAGATGAGCAGTCGGTTATTTGTTGCCTGCTTTTACTGATACTTATTGCCTATTCGTTTTAGTTCATATTATCTTTAGCCTTTCGACATCAGAGTTTCATGAATTTTCAGTTTAACGTATAGCATTAATGATTTCCTACGATTGAACACCTTGACGGCATAAGTATTATGTTATACCAATCAAATAACCGCCCATAAATATAAAAAAGCGAGATGAAACACATCATCTCGCTTTAATTTTATATTTGTTTTTTATCAATTACTCTGCGGCTTCTTCAGGAAGCTGAGAAGTACAGTGGGGGCAACGGGTAGCCTTAATATCAATCTCAGTACAGCAGAAGGGACACTTCTTTGTTGTGGGAGCCTTGGGCTCTTCCTTTTTCTTAGGAACAAGATTCTGTGCCTTTGCGATAATCTTAACAAGAAGGAATACTACAAATGCAAGAATTATGAAGTTGATAATTGCAGAAATAAGACTGCCGTAAGCGAAAGTTGCGATACCTGCTGCCTTTAGATCCGCAAGGGTGCTGAGGTTGTCGGGATTTGGACCTAAGACAACATACCAGCTTGTGAAATCTGTGCCGCCTGTGATAAGGGAAATGAAGGGCATAATAACATCATTAACAACAGAATTAATGATTGCCTGGAAAGCGGCGCCGACAACAACGGCAACCGCCAAGTCGATTACATTACCCTTAGAGATGAATGCTTTGAACTCTGCAAAAAACTTTTTCATTTTTCTGACTCCTTATTTAATTTTTATCAGCCAATAAAATTGGCTTTATGAAAGACTTTCTTGCCTTTCTTAATTACAACGTAACCCTTAGAGAAGTTTTCATCGGTAAGGCTCATGAACATATCGGTTGCCTTAACGTCGTCAACCAGTACGCCGCCCTGCTGAATAAGGCGTTTTGCTTCGCCCTTAGAAGCGGCAAGTGAGCACTTAACCATGAGGTCCTGCAAAAGAATCTTGCCATCGGTGAAATCTTCTGATGTGATATCGGTAGAGGGCATATTCTCAATGTCGCCGCCGTTATTAAATAGCGCACGGGCGGTAGCCTGAGCCTTTGCCGCCTCCTCCTCGCCATGAATGAGCTTAGTTACCTCAAAAGCAAGGATTTCCTTAACCTTATTTATTTCACTTCCCTCGCAGTTTGCAAGCTCATCGATATAATCTAAAGGCAGGAAGGTAAGCATCTTCAGGCACTTGATAACGTCGGCATCGTCAACGTTTCTCCAGTACTGATAGAACTCGTAGGGAGATGTCTTTTCGGGGTCAAGCCAAAGGGCTCCCTTTTCGGTTTTACCCATTTTCTTGCCCTCAGAGGTCAGGAGAAGCGAGCAGGTGAAAGCGTTAACCTTTGTAGACTCAGGAACGGGCTTACCTGTTTCCTCGGCCTCTTTAGCGGCAATACGTCTGATAAGCTCAACACCACCTATCATATTGCTCCACTGGTCGTCGCCGCCTAACTCCATCATACAGCCGTATTTCTGATTGAGCACATAGAAATCGTAGCTCTGCATAAGCATATAGTTAAGCTCGAAGAAGGTAAGACCTCTCTCCATTCTCTGCTTGTAGCACTCGGCTGCGAGCATCTTAGAGATGGTGAAGTGCACGCCTACTTTTTTGATAAACTCAACATAGTTGAGGTTTAAGAGCCAATCAGCGTTATTAACTATAATAGCCTTATCGTCGCTGAAATCAATAAGGTTGGACATCTGCTTCTTAAAACATTCAACGTTGTGGTTGATATCCTCTAAGGTGAGCATCTTTCTCATATCACTCTTGCCGGAGGGGTCGCCGATAACACCGGTACCGCCGCCGAAAAGCGCAATGGGAGTGTGTCCTGCTTTTTGGAGGTGTGCCATAAGAATAATGGGAACAAAATGTCCTATATGAAGGGAGTCTGCTGTGGGGTCAAAGCCAACATAAAACTTTACATTCCCCGCCTCAAGCTGCTTAACAATCTCCTCTTCGTTTGTGCACTGAGCAATAATGCCGCGTGCTTTAAGTTCTTCGAATACGGTCATGGTATCATTCCTTCTTGATATTTACAGAGATTAGTATAAATCCTTTTTTAGAATCGGTCAATAGTTTTTGCCGATAAATGTATTATTCTGTTATATTGTTTCGTTCTAACCAATCTTGATAAGTAATAAGAACATCGCGGGGCTTTGCTCCCTGATATGGGCCTACAATACCCATGCGCTCCATATCGTCAATCATACGTCCGGCACGGGCATAGCCTACCTTGAGTCTGCGCTGCAACAGTGAAGTAGAAGCCTGTCCTACCTCAATTACGCACTTAATTGCCTCCTCCATTTTTGCGTCCACATCAACGTCCTCACCGTCATCCTCAGAGGAGCCCTTCTTGCCCTTGTCCATTTCTTCAGCGGCAATTCGGCGGATTTTTTCTTCAATCTCCTCGTTATACTGGGCACGATGCTGTTTTTTAATATATTCAGTAACTTTCTCGATTTCGTCGTCGGTAGCAAAACAGCCTTGAACTCTAATAGGCTTAGACGCACCCACGGGAGAAAAGAGCATATCTCCCCTACCTATAAGGCTTTCGGCACCGCCGAAGTCGAGAATTGTTCTTGAGTCAATGCTTGAGCTGACCTTGAGGGCAATTCTTGAGGGAATATTAGCCTTAATAAGACCCGTGATAACGTTAACTGTCGGACGCTGAGTAGCGAGTACCAGGTGCATACCTGCGGCACGAGCCATCTGAGCAAGACGGCATATTGCATCCTCAACCTCTTTTGCCGCTACCATCATCAAATCGGCAAGCTCGTCAATAGCTATAACAATACGGGGCATCTTCTCGGTAGGTACAGGAAGACCGTTTACCTCCATGCAGACGCTTTCCTCTGCGCCCTCGTTTTCCTCTATGTACTTTTGATTGCTTTCAACCAAGCTATTGAAGGATGTAACGTCCTTACAGTCATATTCAGAGAACATCTTGTATCTCTGCATCATTTCCGTAACTGCCCAGTTAAGAGCACCTGCGGCCTTCTTAGCGTCTGAAACAACGGGAATAAGCAGGTGAGGCAAACCCTTATATTTTGAAAACTCAACCATTTTCGGGTCAATCAGCAGAAGCTTTACCTCATCGGGAGTAGCCTTAAAGAGAATACTCATAAGCAGAGCATTTACGCATACGGACTTACCTGAGCCTGTTGTACCTGCTATGAGCAAGTGGGGCATTTTTGCTAAATCCGCTGTAACAATATTACCTGAGATATCCTTGCCTAAGACGCACTCAAGTTTACTCTTTGCATTTCGAAATTCTCCCGAATCAATAAGCTCGCGCATAGAAACGGTGCTTACAAATTTGTTTGGAACCTCAATGCCAACGGCGGCTTTTCCGGGAATAGGAGCTTCAATACGAACTCCGTCTGCGGCAAGTGCCAAGGCTATATCATCGGAGAGGTTTGTAATTTTATTAATCTTAACTCCGGGGGCGGGCTTGAGCTCATAACGGGTAACAGAGGGGCCACGGCAGATATTACTTATGGAAACATCTACACCGAAGCTCTTCAGAGTATCAATCAGCTTCTTTGCGTTGCCCTGAAGCTCACGCATTGCCTCCTCGTCGTTTCCGCTAAAGGTATGTCTTAAAAGCTTTATGGGAGGATAGGTATAGCGAGCAGAAGATTGCTTTTCGGCGTTCTTCACTTCGTTACCGATAGCTTCAGCTTCCTTATCGACATCCACAGGCACCTCGTTGGGATTCACCTTAACGGTTTCGGGGTCAGGCTGTTTTGCGCCGTCGGTCATGCGCTCCGACTCCTTACCTCTGGAAATCTCGCGAGCCATAATTGTAGCCTTTGACGCGTCTCCGGTATAGCCTTCATTGGCAATAAGGATTGAATTTATAAGTTTATCCGAGGAGCTTACATCTGATGCCGGAGCATTATCCTCGTCAACAATAACATCATCGGGGACAGCGCCCTTTTTCTTTTTATCCTGAGAAATAGGAATGTCGATACGCTGTGATGAATATTTTCTCTTATACTTTTCGGGGATTTCAGAGATAACCTCGCCTGTTTCAGGATCTACCTCAGGCTCTCGCTCCTTTTTTCTTCTAAGCGACGCCATTCTCTTTTTAGCAAC
>JAQXHW010000184.1 GCA_029007475.1 Oscillospiraceae bacterium
TTTATATTCATTCATCGACATATTGCATCCACCTCCGCGATAATCTGGCTTGTGGTAAAGCCTCTAAGGTCCATAGCACCTGAGGGACAGGCAACGGTACAAGCACCGCAGCCCTGACATACGGCAGGATTAACTCCTGCAACCCTACGCATCTTAATGCTTCTGTCAGGCATTCTGAATTCCTTAGTTTCATAGGTAATTGCGCCGTAGGGACATACATTTGCACAGGTTGAACAGCCGTTGCACATAAGCTCGTTTGAGCTTGCAACACAGGGGTTGCCGGTTAATTTATCCTTAGCTAAAAGTCCGATAACCTTAGCTGCGGCGGCAGAGGCCTGTGAAACTGTCTCGGGAATATCCTTGGGACCCTGGCAGGCACCTGAGAGAAATACTCCTGCTGTGGGGCTTTCTACGGGTCTGAGCTTAGGATGAGCTTCCGTGAAGAAGTCGTTGGTATCCATCGAAGCTGTAAGCATGGTTGCAAGGTTTCTTGCAGACTTATCAGGCTCAATAGCTGCGGCAAGAACTACTAAATCAGCGTCAATGTGAAGCTGTTTATTATTAAGCAGGTCAGACGCGGTAACCTTGAGCTTTTTGCCCTCGGGAGATACCTTTCCTACCATACCCTTAACATACTTAACACCGTACTCCTCTACTGCTCTGCGGTAGAACTCGTCAAAGTTCTTACCGGGAGTACGAACATCAATGTAAAATACATAAACCTCAGTATCGGGGTACTTGTCTCTTGTGAGCATTGCGTGCTTTGCGGTATACATACAGCAAATCTTGGAGCAATACTCCTTGCCCTTTTCAGCACAATTTTCACATCTTGAGCCTACACACTGAACGAATACGATAGTGTGAGGATGCTCTAAATCAGAGGGTCTCAGGAGCTTTCCTGCGGTAGGACCTGCGGCGTTAGTCAAACGCTCAAACTCCAAAGAGGTAATAACGTCCTTGGACTGATTATAGGCAAACTCATCAAACTTATCCATACTAATGGGATTAAATCCTGTTGCGGCAACAATTGCGCCGTACTTTTCCTCGATAATCTCATCCTTCTGGGTGTAGTCGATAGCTCCTGCGGCACAGACCTTAGAACAAAGTCCGCACTTGCCCTTCTTGAGCATATTACAGGCATTGGGGTCAATGGTCGCTACCTTGGGAACTGCCTGAGCAAAAGGAATGTAAATAGCCGGACGGTTATCCATGCCGAGATTGAACTCGTTGGGGTTTTTCTTCATGGGGCACTTTTCAACGCAGGCTCCGCAGCCAGTGCAGATATCCTCGTTTACATAACGTGCCTTTTTCTTAATCTTAACCTCGAAATTACCTACGAATCCGGATACCTCCTGGACTTCGCTGTAAGAGAAAATTCTAATTTTATCGTGCTGAGCCACATCAACCATTTTAGGCGTGAGGATACAAGCCGCACAGTCGAGTGTCGGGAAAGTCTTATCAAGCTGTGCCATTTTACCGCCGATTGTGGGCTTTGTCTCAACAATATCTACCGGGAAGCCTGCTTCGGCAATATCAAGAGCGGTCTGAATACCTGCGATACCTCCGCCGATAACGAGCGCTCTCTTGGTAACGGGAGACTCTCCGGGAGTTAAGGGCGCATTGAGCGCAACCTTTGCAACTGCCGCTTTTGCGAGGATAATTGCTTTTTCGGTACCTGACGCCATATCCTTATGTACCCATGAGCACTGCTCACGGATGTTCGCAATCTCAACCATATAGGGATTGAGTCCAGCGGCGGCGGCTGTCTTTCTAAAGGTTGCCTCATGCATTCGGGGTGAGCACGAACAAACAACGATACCTGTAAGGTTATGCTCCTTAACAGCGTCTATTATCATGTTTTGTCCTGCCTGAGAACACATATATTGATAGTCGGTGGAGAAAACTACGCCGGGCTCTGTTTTAAGAGCCTCTGCTACTGAATGAACATCAACTGTGCCGGCAATATTGCTTCCGCACCAACATACAAAAACGCCTATTCTTTGCATAGTATCTCCTCCTTACTTTGTATATTTTCTGAATGCGCTGACAAGAAGCTGCTGGGGAGTTTCATCGTCAAGCATAGCGGGTACTTGGTCGGGGCTTAAACGGTTAGAGCCCTTGGGTCTTGTTGCTAAAAGCCTTACTGCGTCAATGAGCTTTGCAGGCTCGACACCGCGGGGACATCTCTCGGCGCAGGCAAAGCAGGTAAGGCACTTATAAACGGACTCAGATTTAATGAGTGGCTCAATGTTTCCGCCTTTAATCATAGCAACAAACTGGTGAGGATGATATTCCATCTCATCGTACGCAGGACAGGTGCCTGTGCATTTACCGCAAGCCATACACTTTGCAGGATTAACTCCGCTTATGCGGATAATCTCCTCTCTCATGTTTCCGTAATTATTAGTCATTTGCTACCTCCTTGATACCTAAAGCCTCGGCAAGAAGCTCTGTGAAGTAAACAACGGGAATTGTAGCACCGTTTTTAATGAGATTATAACGGCAGAGAGGACAGGCGGTAACCATAAGCTCTGCTTCATTTGCTAAAGCCGACTCCATTACTCTTTCGCTCTTACTCTTTGCAAGTGTAGGACTTTCCATAGATATGTAGCCGCCGCAGCACTCGTTGCGGTAAGAGTAGTAAACAGGAGTTGCGCCTATTGCCTTAATAAAATCCTCCATAATCTGAGGATTTTCAGGGTCATCAAACGCCATTACCTTATTAGGTCTGAGCAGTAAGCAGCCATAGTAAGCGGCAATCTTTTTGCCCTTTAAGGGATTAACTACCTTCTCCGCAATTTTATCAAAACCGACTAAATCGCGGAGCATTTCAAGATAGTGGATAACCTCTGCGCCCCCGTCGTAAGGCTCCTCGCCCATATAGCGATTAACCTTATCTGCGAACTCCTCGTCCTTCATGGCGGCATTAGTCTGCTTAATTACATTATGACAGGCAGAGCAGACTGTAACCAGAGCCCGTCCCTTGCTCTGTGCATCCTTTAGTGCGCGTACAGAGGAGAGCTTTGTGGCTACTTCATCCTTTGCGGTGGTAAATACTCCGCCGCAGCACTGCCAGTTTTCTATTTCTTCTAAGGTAATACCCAAGGCTTCGGCACATTTTCTTGCATACATATCAAGGTCCTTTGCCTTATTTTTCAGGGTACAACCGGGAAAATAACTGAGAATCATTTTTTCGCCTCCGATTTATTAATGAGTATATAAATTGAATTTGAGGCCTATATATTAAACCATTTCTTCGGGATGGAAAACCTCGTCGAATCTCTCTGCTGTGAGGAAGCCAAGCTCTACGCAAGCATCCTTAAGAGAGATATTATCCTTAAATGCCTTCTTAGCAGTCTTAGCGGCATTTTCATAGCCGATATAAGGGTTAAGAGCAGTAACAAGCATAAGGGAATTGTGGAGATTGTGGTGCATTTTTTCACGGTTTGCCTTAATACCTACTGCACAATTCTTATTGAAGGAGAGAATCGCCTCTGACATAAGTCTTGCAGACTGCAGGAAGTTGTAGATTGCAACAGGCATAAACACGTTAAGCTCAAAGTTACCCTGAGATGCCGCCATGCCTACTGCTACGTCGTTACCCATAACCTGAACAGCTACCATGGTAACTGCCTCGCACTGAGTAGGATTAACCTTACCGGGCATAATTGATGAGCCGGGCCCATTCTCGGGAATAAAAATTTCACCTAAGCCATCTCTGGGACCTGAAGCAAGCCAACGAACATCATTGGCAATTTTCATCATGTCGGCGGCAAGAGCCTTAATTGCTCCGTGAGCAAACACAAGCTCATCCTTAGAGGTTAAGGCATGGAATTTATTAGAAGCTGTAACGAAGGGCTTTCCGGTGAGATTTGCAACCTCCCTTGCAACTGTGGTGTCAAAGCCTGCGGGAGTATTAAGACCTGTACCTACTGCGGTACCGCCCAATGCCAGCTCATAGAGAGGCTCAACGGCGCGCTTAATAAGCTCTACGTCACGCTCAAGGCTGCTTCTCCAACCGCTTATTTCCTGACTGAACTTAATGGGGGTTGCGTCCTGGAGGTGAGTTCTTCCGCTCTTAACGATTCCCTCGTTCTCGGCTTCAAGCTTCTTAAAAGTTTCGATAAGGACTTCTACTGCGGGAATGAGCTTGTCCTCAAGGCTCAGAACTGCGGCGATGTGCATTGCTGTGGGAAAAGTATCGTTAGATGACTGGCTCATATTGGAGTCGTCGTTGGGATGAACAAGTTTCTTTCCTAAAATCTCATTAGCTCTGTTAGCAATAACCTCATTGGAGTTCATGTTTGACTGTGTGCCTGAGCCTGTCTGCCAAACTACCAAGGGAAAATGTGCATTGAGCTTTCCTGCGATAACCTCGTCGCAAGCAGCTTTAATAGCCTCGAGCTTCTCATCGGTCATTTTTTCGGGCTTTAATTTATTGTTAGCTATTGCAGCCGATTTCTTCAAAATACCAAAAGCGTGGATAATCTCCGCAGGCATAGTTTCGATACCAACGCCGATTTCAAAATTCTCATGGCTTCTCTGAGTCTGAGCTGCCCAAAGCACGTCGGCAGGTACCTTTACCTCACCCATTGAATCATGCTCTATACGATAATCCATTTTAGTTCTCCCTTCGAAATATAAATTAAATTGTAATCTGCTTAATAGTATTCTTTAAGGTTTCAGCGCTGTGGTGTAATGCTCTGAGCTCATCGCTGTTTAAGGGAAGCATAACCTTGGAGTGTGCGCCTGTGTTGCCGACGATATTGAGAAGGCTTAAGCACACATCGCTGATACCGTACTCACCGTGAAGCATGGTGGAAACTGTGAGGGTTGTGTCGATACCGGAGAGGAGACATTTGCAGATGTGGGCAACTGACATGGAAACTGCATAGAAAGTTGCACCCTTGCGAGAGATAACCTCAGCTCCTGAACGTCTTACGTATTCCTCGATATCCTTCTTGTCGAAATCCTCAATTCTTGCTTCTTTATTGATAAGACAATCGCCGTACTGCTCAATAGGAACGTTGGAAATATTTGCAATTGACCAAGGAATGAAAGATGAGTCGCCATGCTCGCCTAAAACATAGGCGTGAACATTCTGCTGATTAACTGCGTAATACTCGGAAATTCTTGAACGCAGACGTGCGGTATCGAGGATTGTACCTGAACCGATTACCTGTCTGTCGGGGAGTCCTGAATATTTTGAGAAAGTGTAGGTTAAAATGTCAACCGGATTACTTACGATTACGTAAGTAGCATAGGGAGCATATCTCAATATCTCAGGGGTGATAGATTTAAGCACATCAACGTTAGCCTGTGCCAAATCAAGTCTTGACTGGTCGGCCTTACGAGCCATACCTGAAGTAATTACAACGATATCGCTGTCGATTGCGTCGCTGTAGCTTCCCGCATAAATTTTGCAGGGATGGCAGAAGGGTGTGCCCTGACGGATATCAAGAGCTTCACCTACCGACCTCCTGTTGTTGATGTCAATCATTACGATTTCAGAGGCTATACCTGCTGTTGTTAAAGTGTAAGCGATTGTTGCGCCCACGTTTCCGCTTCCTACGATTGTAATCTTGTACATTTTGTTACCTCACTTTTTATTGGTCATTCTTTTATGGTTAACGGGGTGAATTTGCGAATTCGAATTTTCATTCCCAAAACTCCCCATTATACATTGTTATTATTTTAACAAACTTTCTCTAATAATGCAATGGTAAATACTATATTTTTTGAGATTATTATACTTTTGGAGATTTATATAAAAAAATAAAGATTTTTGTAAATATATACTATATATTTACAACAGAAAAACGGTATGGATACCCACACCGCTTCTATGAATCTTATAAATCACTTCGTACCGAAAGTTCTGTCCCCCTATCCTGCCCAAAGCCGGTACAATGTATGCTTTTTCGTTTAGACTTTCAGCCTTTGAGAAACAGAAAATTTTTACATCGGGATGAGCTTTTTTGACTGCTGCAAGCATTGGGTCTAAAAGAAATACACTTCTCTTTTACAAATTAGAAAAATTATTCCTTGCTCTCAATTTCCTTTATCATGTCAACTCTCTTTGTGTGACGGTCGCCGTCAAAAGGAGTGCTCAGGAAAATGTCTGTAAGCTTTACTGCGGTAGCTTCGTCAATAACTCTGCCGCCCATACAGATTACGTTGGAGTCGTTATGGCGGCGGGTCATCTCAGCGCAAAACTCGTTGGTAACGGTGGCAGCGCGTATGCCTTTAACCTTATTTGCGACAATGCAGACGCCTATTCCCGTACCGCAGCAGATAATGCCCTTTTCACACTCGCCCTCGGCTACTGCCTTGGCAGCCTTATAGGCATATTCGGGATAATCAACGCTGTCGGATGTATAGGTGCCGAAGTCCTTATACTCAATACCCTTTTCCTCTAAGGATTTAATAATTGCGTTCTTAATATCAAGACCGCCGTGGTCACAAGCAATAGCTATCATTTCAGACACCTCATTAATTAATATTTTTGTTTTCTTTTTCTGCTCTCTCACGCTCTGCCTGAGATAACCTAAGATACGACGGCATGAGCTTTTCAGACATCTCAGGCTTTTCACCGGCGGCAATTTTCGCTTTTGCGCAGTAAGCAACCGAAGACGCTCTTTGAGAAATAAGTGAATCGGGAGCAAGCTCAATATAGGTAGGAAGATCCATAAGCTCTCGCATAGTAAGCCTTGCGCCGTCGCCTACGAGAAGAATATGCTCTTTTGAGTACTTCTCGGAAATCTCCTTTTTTAATTCTTCAAGAGAGATTGCTCTATCCTCACAAAGTCTTTCAATACTACCGTACTTAATACGAAACATTGCATTGTAAATTTGGTCGCGGCGAGCATCCATAGCAGCGCATACAACGCAGTCGGTTAAAGTTAAATTATATGCCATGGACTCAAGGGTTGAAACTCCCATGCAGGGTATATCAGAGGCAAAGGCAAGACCCTTTACCGTTGCAACACCTATTCTGACGCCGGTAAATGAGCCGGGACCCGTGGATACGGCAATAAGCTCAATATCCGAAACAGTCTTTCCTACCACCTCTAATAAGCTATCAATCATAGGCATTAGGGTGCGGCTGTGGGTAAGCTCGGTATTAATAAAATATTCACCTATGAGCTTATTATCGTCAACTAAAGCGACGGATGCCGCCGTTGCCGAGCTATCAATAGACAATATTAGCATTAGATTACATCCTTCTGAAAATCCTTGAGTTTTCGTCCTCACCGTATTTAAGCTCAATTCTGAGAGCATCCGCGGGAATTGAGTCTTCAATATTCTCGCTCCACTCGATAATAACAACACCTCGGCGGAGATAGTCATAGAAGCCTGTGGAGTATAGGTCATCCTCAGAGGTTATTCGGTACATATCGAAGTGGTAGACAGGGAACTTACCCGAATACTCGTTTACAATGGCAAAGGTGGGGCTGTGAACGCCGCTGTCTATCCCAAGGCCCTTGCATAGTCCGCGGACAAAGGTGGTCTTTCCTGCACCTAAGTCACCGAAAAGGGCGATTACCTCGTCACCTTTTAAGGACTCGCTGAGACTCATGGCGAACTTTTCGGTTTCCTCAAGGTTATGTGATACAAATTCCATAATCAGAATAAACCGCTGATGACACCCTGCTTGTCGATGTCAATGCGCTGTGCTGCAGGAGCTTTGGGAAGTCCGGGCATGGTCATAATATCGCCTGTATAGACGACTACGAAGCCTGCGCCGTTTGAGAGCTTCAAATCACGGACTGTAATAGTAAAGCCTGTGGGCGCACCCAGAAGCGTGGGGTCATCGGAGAGAGAATACTGAGTTTTTGCG
>JAQXHW010000185.1 GCA_029007475.1 Oscillospiraceae bacterium
AAATGGCCCATAACAAGAGATACAAGCAGGCAGCCGCCTGTGGTAGTGAGAGAGAAGCTGCCGATTTTAAGTAGACCGATAAAGATACCTATAACAGCCGCTAAAGCAAACATACCGATGCCGAACTCGTCAATATGGATAAGTTTGCCCTCGTACTTTTTCTTAGTGTTTTCTTCGGCAATTTCCGTGAGCTTTTTGCGCTCAGCATCCATGTTAGCCTTTGTGAGCTTAGGCATAAGCTGAACGAAGAGAACAACACCGATTACACCGAACAGATAAGCTATACCGTAGCCGGTAACTACCGTTCCCGATAAAGCACCTGCGGTCTCTCTTGCCGCTGTAAAAGCAGGAGTTGAGGTGAGAGCACCTGAAAGGAGACCTACTACCATAGCTGTAAGGTTATCGTAATTCTGCTCTCCTGTGAGTCTGCCGATACCGATACAGCCTGCAGCTACAAGGCCGCCTGTAATAATAATTATAAGACCTAAGAGGACATAGGACTTAAAGTTTCTCTTGAGATTTGAGAAAAACTTGGGGCCTGCGATAAAGCCTACAGAGGTTACAAAGAGCACAAGACCGATATTATCAACAATCTTGAGAGCCTCGGTTGCATAGTCAACCTTTACCCCACCATCTTCCACGACAAGCTGTGCTACCAAGGGGTCGTAGAGGAAGCAGCCGAAAAGGATTGCAATAACAAATACTCCTGCTGTACCAAGGGAAATTCCTTTAATTGTAATTCTGCCTAAGGCATAGCCTACTGCGGCAATAGCAAAAAGACAGAACATTAAAAATGAAACTTGAGTGATAGAAATAGCTCCGCCGAATAGATGCATATACTAATCCTCCTTAGATGCTTGTCTGATTAGTATAGTTAGGAAGCAGCTTGGGAGAAACCGTATCGGTTTCAATTCCTGCGCCTGCGATTTCACTTTCAAACTTCTCAATATGAGAGAGTGTGAGCTTTCCTACCTCTGTATTAGCGGCAACTGCGGCGGCGTTTTTGCCGGCGCTTCTGCCGAATACGATAATATCAAGGAGAGAGTTACCCATGAGGCGGTTTTTGCCGTGGATTCCTCCTACTGCTTCACCTGCAACAAAGAGATTATCAACGCAGGTAGACATACAGTTATCGTTAATATCAAGACCGCCGTTCTGATAATGGAGAGTGGGATATACGAGGATTGGCTCCTTGCGGATATCAATTCCGTACTGACCGAACATTCTCATCATAGCAGGAATTCTTGCTTCAATAGTACCCTCGCCGCCGATTGCTTCAATCATGGGAGTATCAAGCCAAACAGCCTTGCCGTTGCCTGTGTCAACACCGTTTTCACGGGTAGAACACTCACGGATAATTGAAGCGGCAGTAACGTCACGGGTTTCGAGAGGATGCATAAATACCTCACCGTTTACGTTAACAAGCTTTGCTCCTAAGGAACGTACTTTCTCGGTAACAAGCGCACCAAAAATCTGTACGGGATAAGCGGCTCCTGTGGGATGATACTGCAAGGTCTCGGCATAGAGGAGCTTTGCTCCTACTCTGTAACCTAAGACAAGGCCGTCGGCTGTTGCGCCGTAGTGGTTGGAGGTGGGGAAACCCTGATAGTGCATACGGCCTGCTCCGCCTGTTGCGATAATAACAGTCTTTGCCTTAGCTACCATGAGGTCGCCTGTTTCCATATTCATAAGAACAGCACCTGCGGCCTTGCCCTTATCGTCAAGGATAAGCTCGATAGCCGCTGTGAAATCTACAACTTGGATATCACGGTTCAAAACTTCATCGCGGAGAGTACGCATAATCTCGGCACCGGAGTAGTCCTTTGCCGCATGCATACGCTTTCTTGAAGTACCGCCGCCGTGGGTGGTAATCATAGTGCCGTTTTCGTCTTTATCAAACTCAACACCTAACTCGTTGAGCCACTGAATAGCCTCGGGAGCATCGCAAACGAGCTTTCTGAGAAGCTCTCTCTTTGCGGCATAGTGACCGCCGCCGAATGCGTCAACAAAATGAATAGCGGGAGAGTCGTTGGGCTTATCTGCTGCCTGAATTCCGCCCTCTGCCATCATTGTATTGGCATCTCCCATACGGAGCTCTGTAACGAGAAGTACGTCAGCTCCTGCTTCGTTTGCTTCGATAGCCGCGGATGCACCGGCACCGCCGCCGCCGATTACAAGAACGTCGGCAACGTAATCGGGATTTTCTAAATCTACATCCTCAGGGGTGATTCTGCTGTGAGCCTGTAAAATCTCAGCAAGCTCAGTAGGCACCATATCGCCCTTGTTAGGACCGATTTTCAGCTCTCTGAACTCATCCTTTTTATAGTCGGGATGATACTGTGCGAGGAGTGCTTCCTTCTGCTCAGCAGTCATTCTCTGAGGCTCTAAAGCTATATTTTTTTCTCTTGCGGCTTCAACTAATTTAATTGAATTCTGAAATTCCTGTGAATACATAATATCTTCCCTCCTTACTTCTCGATTTCTCTTGTATTATAAAGCTCTTTTATCTCGTCAATGGGTTTATTCATAAGAGCCTCAATAAGTTCCTCGAATGTGCCGTCCTTAATCTCCTGTACCCTATCTTCAAGATGAGCGCTCTTGGGTGCTAAATACTTGCCGTTTATACGGCGGGCAAGCATTGCAACCTGAGGATGAGATATTCCTGCGGGACAACGTGAGGAGCATACTCCGCACATTACGCAGTCAAAGGACTCCTCAGCGCATTTCTCGAAATCACCGCGCTGTGCATAAGCTATGTACTGCATTACGTTAAGGCTCTGGGTACATGCCTTTGTGCAGGCATTACAGCCGATGCAGGAGTATATTTCGGGATAAAGCTGCATCATAACAGCTTCCTTTGTGTTTACCTTTTCGATGTCGTAAACCTGCTTAACCAGGGGAAAGAAAGGTAAGGTTGCAACATACATATTATCCTCAACCTTAGTCTGGCAGGCAAGGCAGGCCTTTAACTCCTGCTGTCCTTTTATTCTGTAAATTGTAGCACAGGCTCCGCAAAAACCGTTTCTGCAACCGCAGCCGCGTACAAGCTGATAGCCGGCATACTCCATGGCGGTCATGATTGTAAGATGGTCGGGAACTGTGTATTTCTTGCCGAACAAGAATATATTAACCGTATTTTCCATGTGTTTATCCTCCTCAGGCACACGCTTCCGAATTAAATTACAACTAATTTCGGATAAAGCCTGTGCCCGCTTATTAATATTATCGTAAATCGTCAAAATTCACTGCGTTATTGTTTCATAACCAAAAAACCTAAATAATGAATTTTTCAACATTCTTGCAAGTTGAGATTGGGAGCAATTGCTTAATATTCATCGGGTAGTTCGTCGAGCTCGTCCATGCGGAAAACAGGGCCGTCCTTGCATACATACTTCGAGCCTACGTTACATCTGCCGCACTTGCCCACACCGCACTTCATCCTCAGCTCCAGGGTTGTGAAAATCTGAGTTTTATCAAAACCTAAAGCTACAAGACCCTCAAGAGTGAACTTAATCATAATGGGAGGACCGCAGATAACGGCGGTTTTGTTGGTATCAAAGCCTAATTCCTTAACGTAATTGGGAACAAAGCCAACGTGACCGTCCCAGCCCTCCTGGGGATTGTCAATAGTGAGGTGGACGTCTACGTTTGTGTCCTTTGTCCACTCGTCGATGATTTCCTGATAATCAAGCAAGTCATCCTTGGAGCGTGAACCGTAGACAATATCGATTTTACCGTAGTTTTCACGGTAGTGACGGCAGTAGTTAATAACGCTTCTAAGAGGTGCAAGACCTACGCCGCCTGCGATAAAGAGGAGGTTTTCTCCTTTGAAATCCTCATCAACAGGGAAAGGTTTTCCGTAGGGTCCGCGAAGGGTTAACTGCTGACCTACCTCAGCGGCATGGAGCCAATCGGTTACACAACCGCACTTTTTAATGGAGAACTCCATAAACTCGGTGTTTGTGGGAGAGGATGTAATGGAAAACATCGCCTCGCCTACACCGGGAATTGAAAGCATTGCACACTGACCGGGTCTATGGTCAAAGGGTTTTGCTCCCTCGGGAGTTACTACACGGAAGGTTTTAATATCGGGGGTATCAATACGAATATCGGTAATGACGCCCACTACCGGGATTAAAGTATCATTTGCATTATACATTCTCACTACCTCCCAGAGCCTTCATTACTTTTACGATATTCATTGAAATGGGACATTTTGAAAGGCATCTGCCACAGCCTACACAGCCGAATATTCCCTCGTTATTCTCAGGAAAATAAACGAGCTTGTGCATAAATCTCTGTCTGAATCTTTCTACCTGAGAGTTTCTGTTATTGCCGTGCGCCATTTTTGTAAAATCAGAATACATACAGGAATCCCAGCAGCGATAACGGATAACCTCTTTACCGGTGTTAAACTCCTTAATGTCGTAGCACTGACAGGTAGGACAAACAAAGGTACAGGTACCGCAGCCGAGACAGGCTTCGCTGAGAGGCGCCCAAAGGGGTGAATCAAAAAACTCCTTGGTTTTTCCGCCGCCGAATTTTTCGTTACCTAAACCTTTTAAGGGGAGTTTCTCGAAAACTTTTGCTGTTCTCGCTTTACCTGCTTCCACTTCTGTATTGTCACATTCCTCGGAAATTTCAGACAGCTTTTCTACAAGAGCCGCACCTTTTTCGGTTTTGGCTTCTAAGTATATTGCATCTGCCTCACGCCAAAGCGTAATGTCACCAACGGGGTTTATCGGGTCAATATCAAAGGATGTGCAGAAACAGGTCTCTTGGGGTTTAGAACATGCCGCGGTAACAACTACTGCATGCTCACGGCGGTTTTTATAGAATGAGTCCACAGGCTCGGTGAGGAAAACTCTGTCGAGAATTTCAAAGCTCCTGACGTCACAGGCCTTTGCACCGAAGATAACAAAATCCTCATTCTCATCGCGGATATCAATGACCTCAATATTCTTGCCCTCAACCTTAAACTTCATAAGGTTCTCGGACTGAGGAAAGAAAAAATCCTTTGCGCTTCGCTCGGTATTAAGAGCATCAGACCAAAGGTCGCCCTCCTGCCACTTTTTATATTCAGTCTTGCCGTCGCTGCGCTTGACAGGTAAGTACACGGACATAGACTCGCTCAAAATCTCGAACATCTTGGGAAACTTATCACCTGTAATTTTAAGCATTGTTATCCCTCCTGTTCACTGCATCACAAGCCTCGATATCATCAAAGGTATAATCGACTAAGGGTGCGCGGGAGCCTTCCTCTGCGCCTGCCTGATAGTCGCCGTAAAACTCGTTAATATCCTTAATGAACTTGCGGTTCAAAAGGTGGAGAGGAATATTCTGAGGACATACTCTTGAGCATTCACCGCAGTCGGTGCAACGACCTGCCACATGAAACGCTCTTATTATATGGAACATTTTTTCTTCAAACTCGTTAGTGGGGGCTTTATTCTCAACCGGTGACTGAGGATTATCAAAAACGCATTTTTCACAGGTGCAGGCAGGACATACGTCACGGCAAGCATTACAGCGAATACACTTTGAAAGCTCATTCTGCCAGAAAGCAAAGCGCTCGTCGGGAGTAAGAGCCTCGATTCTTGCAACCTCGTCAAAACGGTTAGAGTCAATTATCTCTCCGGTCTCTCCTAAAAGCTCGTCGTAGGCAACGTGCTTTTTGCTCTTGCAGTTAACACATCTTTCAGCTAAAACGTCAGCAGCATTTACTGCTTTTTTGTCCTCATCATAGAGAGTTGTAATAAGGAGGTTTTCTCCCTTAGGCTCAATCTCGACTATTCCCTCGCCTACCTGAGCCTTAATCTTGCTGATGTCAGCCATGCCCTCACAGGGGATAGCTACGGCAAAGACCTTTTCTCTGTCGAAGCGGTGCTCGGTGAGAAGCTGATTGAAGCTATATGTGTCACAGGGCTTTAGGAATACCAAAATCTTTCCCTCTGAGTTCTGAGTCTTGGAAACAAGATATTTAGAGAAATTGGCGCCGCAGAAATCGCTCCATACGAAATCTTTTTCCATTTCCTCGACTGTCTCGAATACAGCAGGAGTTACGTCATAATCGAACTCGCCGCGCTTCCAGCCCATTACAGAGGTAACTGTGCCGTTTGAAAGAAGGCTTGATGCTTTTTCTATTAGTGCTTCACGGGTTATTTTTTGCATCTCAAATCCTCCAATCTCTTGTTTTCGCCTAAAGCCGCAACAGTTTCTACAAAATCGTTCATTGTAGCGGCGAATTTAGCACCCTCGGCGGCAGACACCCACTCAACGCGGGTTCTTTCGCGCTCAATGCCCAAATAATCAAGCATTGAGAAGAGAAGTGCCATACGGCGGCGTGTATAATAGTTGCCGGATGTATAGTGGCAGTCACCGGGATGACAGCCGCAGAGAATTACTCCGTCTGCACCGCGTTGGAATGCTCTTAAAACAAACATGGGGTTTACTCGGCATGAGCAGGGTACGCGGATAATCTTTACATCGGCAGGATAATTCAAGCGGTTGTTGCCTGCAAGGTCAGCTCCTGCATAGGAGCACCAGTTACAGCAGAATGCAACAATCAAAGGTTTATATTCATTCATCGACATATTGCATCCACCTCCGCGATAATCTGGCTTGTGGTAAAGCCTCTAAGGTCCATAGCGCCTGAGGGACAGGCAACGGTACAAGCACCGCAGCCCTGACATACGGCAGGATTAACTCC
>JAQXHW010000186.1 GCA_029007475.1 Oscillospiraceae bacterium
CTTCCCCTTTCAAAGAAGCTCTCCGAGGAAGCCGAGAAGGTTGCCGACGAGCTTTCCAAGCACTTTATGGTTGACTTTGACGACGCAGGCTCTATCGGCAAGCGTTATCGCCGTCAGGATGAGATCGGTACTCCCTTCTCAATCTGCTATGACTTCGATTCTCTTGAGGACGGCTGCGTAACCGTACGCGACCGTGACACAATGGAGCAGGTACGACTCCCCATAGCAGACCTTGTTTCCTATATCGAGGAAAAAATCAAGTTCTGATAGTTTTATAGCACAGCCAAAAGCTATAATATGCTATGATATAATACTGAAAAAATCCGTAAAAGCTAAAAATCGGAGAAATAAAAATCAACCTCCTGTGGTAAAAAACTACCACAGGAGGTTTTTTATGCCGTGAAATCACAAATGTATAGGCAAATATGAAGAACAAAAATTGCGTTACTCAGCGCGAGGGATAATAAACTTAGTTCTGTTCAATAATTATAGTGTGGTCAACCATCTGACCAATCATATTATCTGCGGCCATATGAGCGACAAACTTCTGAATAGCAGTACCGTCCTTAACATTTACCTTAGTATCGTTGTTAACATCAGCTGCTAAAAGTCCGTTTTCAGAAATAGTTTCCTTATCTGCAACGTACTTTTGAATAAGAGTCGCGTCCTTAACGTTTACCTTGCCATTCTGGTCTGCGTCGCCGCAGAGAACAGTAATAATTATCTCAATGGGAGGAACAGTGTTGCCTGTAAGGTTGCTGGCAATTTCTATGCCGTCAAACTTAACCTGCTTGCCGTCTGTGAAGTAGGACTCCTCATTGCCCTTAACTGTCATTTCGATGATTTCCAGTCTGATGTAAGCCTCTCCCTCACCGATTACGGTAAAGTTAAGGTTAATAAGGTCTAATCCCTCTGAGAAATTAAAACCGCTGAGCTTAATTGAGTTAAATCTAATCTCTCCGTCTGAGACTACATTAAGAACTACATCGCCTAAGTTGGGGCAGAACTCATAGCCCTCCTCCTCAGCGCTTGTACCTCTGTTAAGGCTTAAAACGCTGCTGTCGTAGTAGAGAACAGCTTCGATATCCTCAAAGAGCTCGCCTGCCTTGATGTTGTAGCTGTAATTAATGGTATCGCCTAACTGATAGGGATACTTCTCGCCGTTATCTAAAATAATATTGTTTTCAGATTCACCGGCAGTATTACCTGTGATTGCCTGATTAACCTCGATACCGTCAAAAATAAGCTGCTGACACTTTGAGAAATAGGAGGCCTCGCCGCCCTTAACGGTCATCTCCTTAATTACGAAGTTGATGTTGGTTTCACCCTCACCGATTACGGTGAAGTAAAGCTTAACAAGAACAGTTTCTTCGGTAAAATCAAAGCCCCTAAGCTTAAGGGAATTAAATCTAATCTCGTCATTCATTTCTGCATTGAATACTGCCGCGTCACCTAAGTTGGGGCAGAATTCGTAGGGCTCATCTGCGGGATTGTCAAGTCTGTTAAGGCTTAAAACGCTGTCGTCATAATAAAGTCTACATTCAATATCCTCGAAAAGCTGAGAAGCCATAACGGTAACTGTATATTCAATAACGTCGCCCTTCTGATATCCGTACTTTTTGCCGGTGTTGAGAACGATGTTATTTTCGCCGGATACAGACTCTGTGGGAGCAACGGTAGTGGTTTCGGGAACGGTGGTTTCGGGTTCGGTGGGTGCAGGAACGGTGTTGCCTGTGATAGTCTGATTAACCTCGATACCTTCGAATATACGCTGCTCACACTTTGAGAAGTAGGAGGCCCCTCCTCCCTTAATTGTCATTTCCTTAATGACAAGGTTAATTTCGGCGTTGCCCTCGGCAATAACAGTAAATCTGAGCTTCACGAGAACAGTTTCGGTTGAAAAATCAAAACCTCTGAGCTTAACTGAGTTAAATCTCAGCTCATCAGTCATATCTCCATTGAATACTGCCGCGTCACCTAAATTGGGGCAAAACTCATAAGGCTCATCTGCGACATCGTCAAGTCTGTTAAGGCTTAGAACACTGCTGTTGTAATAGATGATACCCTCGATATCCTCAAAAAGCTCTGCGGCCTTAACGTTAACGGTGTACTCAATCACGTCGCCAACCTGACATTCGTAAGTATTGCCGTCATTGAGCGCAACGTTAACGGCACTTGCCGCAGAGGATGTTACGAATGCCACAGCACCAAGAGAAATTACCATAAGCATCGCTAAGATAATACTTGTAATTTTTCTGAACATTTAAAATCTCTCCTCACATAAAATTGTAGTGGAATTGTAGTGGAATTGTAGTGGAATTGCGAACACGCTAATTCCCATTGAGTCCATTATAGTACCCAAATATTACAATGTAAATGACATTTTTTATTACGTTTATGGATATTTTTTATGAATATTGCTGCAATTCATAGAAAAAAGCAACTTTCTTATCGTTTTTTATCCTGCATAAATTAACAAATTCTATTCTGTTGTTTATAAAATTATATCAATATTGCCGAGAGGCATATAAAATAGCGGTGCCGAAAGGCACCGCTCAGAGTAAGTCGATTTACAGTAGATCTCTTTTCCGATAAGGTTTTATTTACCTAAATATTAAAGCAATTTATAAACTTTCTTGCAATCGTTTCCGAAAACACGCAGAGTAATCTTACCGCCGTCTATATTGTATGAGAAAATTTCTCCGTTCTCTACCTCAGTATCAAACACGCCGAAGCCCGTCTTATAGCTACCCTCAAAGGGTCCCTCGGTCTTATCTCCGTTTTTAATGCAGGCGGCAAAGCTCAAAGCAAACAAAAGCACAAATACTAAAGCGAAAATTCTTTTCGTCATAAAAATACCTCTAAATATTTTTCTCATTTTATAAAACACAACAACCGCTGTGTTCGCGCATACTATCACATAATTTCCGGCAACAGCAGCTGTGTGAGAAAACTACTTTCTGTATCTTCTGCCTCTTTTACGTCTTAAGAATCTTCTTCCCGAGCCTGAGTAAAGAAAAGCTCCGATAAAGATAATGCCGAAAAGAATGGGAGAAATTATAACCATGGCATCACTTTTTGTAAGGAAGCCAATCATTCCCAAAACAGCAGTAAAGGTGAGTAGCAGAAGGACAATTCCCAGGAATTTACTAATGGCAGGCTCATCATAAATCGAGTTGCCCTCCGCGTCCTTTTTACCTGAAGAAATAATGAAATTAATCTTGCCGCTGAACGCAAGAAAAGCAAGCACTAAAAACACAAGTGCAAAAATAATAAATGCTACTATCATTTACCTTTTCTCCTCTTTGTTTTTCCGAAACACGACAGTTTCTGTTCTATATATTATCACAAAAAATCTCTTTGCACAATGAGGAATAATAACAAATATTCTGAAAGTTCCTTTTCATATAATAATGTTGTTGACAAAAGCGCTTTTATTGGATTATAGTTATACTTGGATTTTGTTATACTATTGACAAGGGAGAAATCTTATGAATTCAATTCCTGAATTTTTCGGCTCAATGGTCTTTAACGACGAGGCTATGAAAAAGTTTCTGAGCGACAAGGTTTATAAAGCCTTAAAGAGCACCATCGAAAACGGCGAGCATCTCGACAACTCCATGGCAAACGAGGTTGCAAACGCCATGAAGGAATGGGCGCTGAGTCTTGGCTGTACCCATTTTACTCACTGGTTCCAGCCTATGACCGGTATAACCGCGGAAAAACACGATAGCTTTATTGTTCCTGCCGAGGACGGCAAGGTACTTATGGAGTTTTCCGGCAAGGAGCTTATTAAGGGCGAGTCCGACGCTTCCTCCTTCCCCTCAGGCGGTATAAGAGCTACCTTTGAGGCAAGAGGTTACACCGCATGGGACCCTACCTCCTATGCCTTTGTTATGGATAAGACCCTCTACATCCCCACAATTTTCCTATCATACACAGGAGAGGTTCTCGATAAAAAGACTCCTCTGCTACGCTCAATGGAGAGAATTTCCTCAGAAGCTCTGAGACTTCTCAAAGCATTGGGCAGAAACGACGTTACCCACGTCAGCGCATCCGTAGGCGCAGAGCAGGAATATTTTCTCATTGATAAGGAAATGTACCTTGAGCGCCGTGACCTTATGTATACAGGCCGTACTCTTTTCGGCGCACGTCCTCCGAAGGGTCAGGAAATGGACGACCACTACTTCGGTTCAATCAAGCCTCGAGTCGCCGCTTTCATGGCGGACCTTGACCGCGAGCTTTGGAAATTAGGCGTGCTCTCAAAGACCCGACACAACGAGGCTGCTCCCTGTCAGCATGAAATCGCCCCTGTTTTCACAACATGCAACATTGCCTCCGACCATAACCAGCTCACCATGAAGGTTATGAAAAACCTCGCCCTCAAGCACGGTTTTGTCTGCCTTTTACACGAGAAACCCTTTGAGGGCGTAAACGGCTCGGGTAAACATAACAACTGGTCGCTCTCGACAAATACAGGAGAAAACCTTTTCCGTCCCGGCAAAAAACCCTTTGAGAACAAGCAGTTTTTACTCTTCCTCTCAGCAGTAATAAAGGGTGTTGACGAGTATCAGGACCTACTGAGAATTTCCGTTGCAAGCGCAGGAAACGACCACCGCTTAGGCGCTCACGAAGCACCTCCTGCAATTATGTCAATTTTCTTGGGCTCAGAGCTTGAATCTGTTTTAGAGGCTGTTGCAAACGGTGAGGAATATGTCGGCGTAAAACGCGCTAAAATGGGTATGGGTGTTGATGCCCTCCCCGAATTCAAGAAAGATACCACCGACAGAAACCGTACCTCTCCCTTTGCTTTCACAGGTAACAAGTTTGAATTCAGGAGCTTAGGCTCATCCCTCAATATCGCCTGCCCCAATATTATGATTAACACTATTGTTGCAGAGCAGCTTTCTCAGTTTGCCGATATCCTTGAGAAGTCCGAAAATCTTGAGCAGGATATCGAGAAAATCATCGGTGAAACCTACAAAAAGCACCATCGCATTATCTTTAACGGCAACAACTACGCTGAGGAATGGCTGCATGAAGCCGAGGCTCGGGGACTATGCAACTACCGCACTATGCCCGAAGCTATGGAACATTACTCAGACGAGAAAAACGTGGCTCTCTTCGAGAAAAACCAAGTTTTCAATAAAAACGAAATCCATGCCCGTACGGAAATTCTCCTTGAAGGCTACTCAAAGACAATAAATATCGAAGCTCTCACCATGCTCGATATGGCACGAAAGGACATCTTCCCTGCTGTTTCCCGCTTCGTGGGCGAGATTTCTCAGACAGTAGTCAACGTGAAAAAACTTGATGTTGGTATCAATCCTAAGAGCGAGATTAACCTTATCAAAAAGCTCTCTGATTTGCTTGATAAATTCAGCACCTACACAGAGGAGCTTGAAGCCGCCGTTAATAAAGCGCACAGCTTCAAGGGTAACGCCCTCTCACTTGCGTATATTTACTGCAATGAGGTACTCGCCGCTATGGGTAAGCTCAGAAAGGTCTCGGACGAAATGGAGCAGTACACCTGCGCAGACTTCTGGCCCTATCCCTCCTACGGCAGACTTATGTTCACGATTTAATATTTTACAAAGCAAAGCCCTCTTTTTCTGAGAGGGCTTATTTTTATACAAGAAAGTGTGCGCATCCTGTGGGTGCGCTTTCCTTAGCCATTAAGACGACAAAAATGCCACCGGTTACCCGGTGGCTGAAAACTTTACTTTCTTCTGTTTTTCTTTTCCTTTTTTACTTTCTTTTCCTTCTTAACCTTGCTCTTGGCTTCAACCCTTTTCTTGTTGCTCATATCGTCGATATTCATCTCGACGCCGTGCTTAATGGGCTTCCATTGACCCTTTACAAAGAAAGCGGAAATAGCGATAGGAATGTAGGTGAAGGTATAGAGGGGGAAGGTGAGTACATAAAGCCACTTTTTAGGAGCGGAGCATTTTATCTCCTTCCATTCGGTAATAGTAATAAGTAAACCCATACCCCACATGAGAAGCATTGAATTGAATATGGTCTGCAGGAAAGAGAGAATAATCTCCCAAGGGGGAATTCCCACAATAAGCGACAGAATGAAAGTGACCACATTTGCAACAACAGAAACTATGGATAGTACAACAGCAGGTACGATATTCATAGTCATATCGTAGCAGGAAAAGGCATTTGTGCCGAAAAGTCCTTTTAGAAGGTCCTTGCCGTACTTTCTGAAAACCTGAAGATAGCCCTTAGTCCAGCGAATTCGCTGATTCCAAGCCGTCTTAAAGTCGGTAGGCTGTTCGTCGTAATATTTTGCGGCATGACAGTAAGCAATCTTGTCGTTCTTGAGGATACTGTCAATAGTAAACTCAATATCCTCGGTAAGCAGGTAAAAATGCCAGCCGTTGTTACGTCTTATAATCTCAGAGCTTACAAGATATCCTGTTCCGGAAACAGCACAGCTTGTACCGCAAATCATACGGGGGTTATTAAGATGCTTAGATTCACGCATAAACCAAAGTGCGTATCCGGAGGAAATCCAGTTTGCACCGAAGTTTTTGGTGTTTCTGTAGCTTGTGATAATCTTATGTCCTGCACAGAGAGCTTTATTCATCTCTGCAACATATCTCTTTTCGAGAAGGTTGTCCGCGTCAAAAACGAAGTAACCGTCGTAGTATTCGTCGCCAACCATTTCTGTAATGTGAGTATAGAGGTAATCAAGGGCATAGCCCTTACCCACTTTCTCTTTATTGAACCTCTCGTAGACGTAGGCTCCTGCCTGCTCGGCAACCAAGGCAGTTTTGTCCGTACAGTTGTCGGCTACTACATAGATGTCAATAAGCTCCTGAGGGTAGGTTTGCTTTTTGATACTGTCGATGAGATTACCGATAACGCTTTCCTCGTTGCGGGCTGCCAAAAGGAAGGCGTATCTCTTTCTTTCATCGGTCTTTTTGAATTTAACGGGTGTGCGGAAAACAGCAACAAATATATAGAAAATCTGGTAGATATAACACACAATGAAGGATAACGCAACAAAAAAGTTAATCCACTCTATTGCCTGAACCATATTTCACTCTCCTTAAGCACAGTTTTTGACCGTGTACATATGCATATTATACTACATTATTTCACAAGTAGCAAGTAAAAGACCAAATTCTTTACGAAAAAACAAAATAATTATGAAAA
>JAQXHW010000187.1 GCA_029007475.1 Oscillospiraceae bacterium
AAACCCCGGCAGAGCCGGACACAAGCTGTCACTCAGAGCCTCTGAGGAGGTATATAACTGCCGTGAAGCTCTTAAAAGCTTCTTTAATGCTGATGAGGCAGAAAACGTAATATTTACCCCAAGCTGTACTCATTCACTAAATACAGTAATAAAGGGTGTGCTTTCAAAGGGAGACCATGTTGTCATTTCAAGTCTTGAGCACAACTCCGTTTTACGTCCATTAGAGAGACTAAGTACAGAGGGTATTATATCATATAGTGTCGCCGAGGTCTATGAAGCAGACTTTGACCGCACATTCGAGTCATTTAGAAATTCTCTTAAAAAGAATACAAAACTTGTTATTTGTACCCACGCATCAAATGTGTTCGGTATAAAACTACCCATAGAGAGAATCGCCGCCCTATGTAAGTACTACGGTGTACTTTTCTGCGTTGACGGCGCACAAACCGCAGGAGTCTGCAATATTGATGTGCGCTCTGTGGGCATTGACTATCTCTGTGTTCCCGGTCACAAGGGTCTCTACGGCCCCATGGGAATAGGAGCGTTAATAATAAATTCGAAAAATATACCGAAATCTCTTTGCGAGGGCGGAACAGGAAGCGGTTCCTCTATACTCTCTCAGCCTGAAATTCTCCCCGATAAGTTCGAAAGCGGTACGCTTAATCTTTCGGGAATAGCGGGACTTAGCGCAGGGCTTAGATTTGTAACCACAAAGGGAATAGATAATCTGAGGCGCCGAGAGCTTATGCTTATGGATAGGCTCTACGACAGTCTTGACAAAATTGACGGCATAAAGCTCTATACTAAAAGACCAAGCGACAGATACCATGTACCGCTGTTTTCAGTTAATCTTGAAGGTATAAGCTCGGACGAACTCGCAAATATTCTTGATAACAAGTATTCTATCGCAACAAGAGGAGGTATCCACTGCAGTCCTTTAGCTCATAGAAGCTATAAAACAGATGATATAGGCACAGTAAGAATATCCCCCTCAGCATTCACAACTCAAAGTGAAATAAATTCTCTTATAATGGCTTTAAGGCAACTAAGTCAAAATATTAAATAATAATTACAAAAATTTCACCTTTTATATTGCATTGTTTTTTCTCAAATGGTAGAATAAACATATATGTAGTATAGGAGGGATAATATGGGCGAATGGTTTAGTAGCATTATCTCCTTGTTCAGTACTTTCAGAGTAACCGACCTCATAGATATAATAATTATCGCTGTTTTCATATACGGAATTTTCAAGCTTGTTAGGGAAACAAGAGCCGAACAGCTCCTAAAGGGCATTTTTTTCGTTCTAATTTTCTACGGAGCAGCCGTGCTTTTAGGGCTTACCATGGTAACAAGCATACTAAAGGTTGTCCTTGAATTCTCAGTAGTTATTGTGGTAATTATCTTTCAGCCGGAAATTCGAAAGGCTCTGGAGCAGTTAGGTCGCTCAAAATTCACATCAAATTACTTTTTCAGGCTTTTTCAAGGCGGCTTAATAACCAATGAAGATAAGAATAGGGTAACCAAAGCGATTACAGATGTTGCGGACAGTGCAATTCTCTTTAGCCACACTCGCACAGGCGCTCTTATCGTATTTGAGAGAGAAACAAAACTCACCGATATAGCTTCAACGGGAACAGTATTAAACTGTGATACCTCAACAGCTATTTTCGGAAATCTTTTCTTTAATAAAGCGCCTCTGCATGACGGTGCCTGTATAATCCGAGAGGGCAAAATTTTTGCGGGCGGATGTATTTTACCTCTCAACAGTAAAGAGGTAACTAACCGTGATATCGGAACTCGTCACCGTGCCGCAATAGGAATGTCTGAGGTTTCCGACGCTGTGGTGGTTGTTGTTTCTGAGGAAACAGGTCAGATTTCCATGGCAGTCAACGGCGTTCTTACCCGCGACTATGACAGAGATGCTCTTATCCTTCGCCTTGAGGAGATGCTGATTCCCCCCGACACCGAAAACGAAAGTAAAACAAAGAGACGTAAAAAGAGGAGGGAAAATACAGATGAAGAATAAATCTATTTTCAGCCGACTCCTCGCAAATAAAAAATTGGTAATTATTCTGTCCTTTGTACTTGCGCTGATATTTTGGATTATCACATCCGATAACATTTCAACTACAATCGGCAAAGTCCCGCTAAAGCACAATCTCTCTGAAAAGGTTGCGGCAGAATATAAGGTTTTCGGTCTTAATATTGATACCGTTTCCGTGGATGTTAAGGGTAAAAGGGTAGCTGTTGAGTCGCTGAAACCGGAAGATATAGACGCTACTGTTGATTTATCAAAAGTAACCGGACCTACAACAGGTACCTTTGATATCATAGTAAAAAACCACTCCTCAGGTTATGACATCAATGGCGTTGAGCCTTCTTCGATTAAGTTGATTATCGACAAGGAAATTACTAAATCAGTACCCCTTGTTTCTGATTTCAAAGTCAAAAACGATGGCCGCTACGTTGAAAACAATGCCCCTGCCACCATTGAAGTTACAGGTCCCGAGAGTATTGTTTCCACCGTTAAAAGCGCTTATATTACCGGCGATGTTGCTATGGGTGACGCAATATCTGTCACCAATTCCTATAAAATTGCTCTGTATAATGTGGAAGTTTCAAAAGACCCTTCCTCAAAGAATCTTGTCAGCACAGAGTTCCTGACTCTAAGCATGACCGATATTGACGTCACTTTCAGATTTCTCACCCCGGCAACCCTGCCTTTGAAGATTATCTCGACAGGTGCGTCAACGGATCTTACAGGTTACTATCAATTCGACGCTCCCGAAAGTGAAACCTTGAATATTGCCGGACCTGATAATCTAATTCAAAACGCAGTAATTTCCGTTGATATCGGAGAAATGTCGGAATTTGAAAACAAGAACTACGAAAGAGCATATAATGTCAGCGAACTGCTAAACTCTGAGTTCGTAAACCTTGATGAGATAGATTCCGTTATTGTTACCTTAAACTTCTCGAGTCTTAAAACCCAGAGCTTCAAAGTGCCGACAAGCAAAGTACAGATTAAAAATCTTAAAGAGGGCTATTCCTATGTTTCCTCCGGTGATTATATCACATTAAAAGTTGTAGGAACTGAGGCGGCACTTGAAAATATCAGCGCTGATGATTTCAGCGTTACCTATGATTTTAATAACGAAACTCTGGCTGACGGTAACACCTATATGACTCCAAAGGTAAAAGTTTCCATTAATTCTGATTATCTTTGCTGG
>JAQXHW010000188.1 GCA_029007475.1 Oscillospiraceae bacterium
GCAGGAGCTTTTTGAATACCTTGAAAATCCTCAAGCTGACAATCATCTTGTGGAGGATTTGAAATACAGCTAATAATTCAGAAATAGAAATATAAAGGTGCGATAGTGTATGAAAATTACCTTTATCGGTGCTTGCCACGAGGTTACAGGAAGCTGTACCCTCGTTGAAATTGCGGGTAAATATGCTCTTGTTGACTGCGGTATGCCTCAGGGTGCGGATGTTTTCGAGAATGTTCCGCTTCCCGTAAGTCCTGCTGAGATTGAGTGGCTTTTCCTGACTCATGCCCACGTTGACCATTCGGGATATATTCCTCTGCTCTATAAAAACGGCTTTCGCGGCGAAATTTTGGCAACTGCCGAGACTTGCGATCTGTGCAGCGTAATGCTTCGGGACTGTGCCCATATTCAGGAATCCGAGGCGAAATTTAAGAGCCGAAAATCAAAACGCGCAGGCAGAGAACCGGTAGAGCCTCTATACTCTCTTATGGATACGGACATGGTAATGCGGCATTTTCGAAGATGCAATTACATGGATAAAATTCAGCTTTCGGAAAATCTCGTTGTGCGTTTTAATGATGTGGGTCACCTGTTGGGAAGTGCCGGCGTTGAGCTATGGCTTACCGAGAAAAACATTACTAAGAAAATAGTTTTCAGCGGTGACGTCGGCAATACAAATCAGCCTATAATCAACGACCCGAAATATATCGACGGCTGTGACTATCTTGTTATAGAGTCGACCTACGGAAACAGAACTCACGAGACAAGACGTGAGGAAACCGTAGAGCTTTTGGCAGGTCATATTCAAAAGACCCTCGACAGGGGAGGAAACCTGATTATTCCTTCTTTTGCGGTAGGCCGTACTCAGGAGCTTCTATACTTTATCCGAGAGATCAAGGAGAAAAACATGGTGACGGGTCATGGAGTTTTCCCGGTCTATGTTGACTCGCCCCTTGCAAATGAAGCTACAAGTATCTATATGCAGTGCAGTACCGACTGCTTCGACGAGGATATTAAGGCGGTTATGGAAAGGGGAGAGAATCCTCTTGTTTTCCCCGGACTTCATACCTACGTTACAGTTGAGGAATCAAAGTATCTGAATGTGGACCAAAAACCCAAGGTTATAATTTCCGCAAGCGGAATGTGCGAAGCGGGCAGAGTATGTCACCACCTTAAGTACAATCTCTGGAGACGCGAGTGCACAATTCTATTTGTAGGCTATCAGGCAATGGGAACTTTGGGCAGGAGAATTTTTGACGGCGCCGAGAGCGTGAAGCTTTTCGGTGATGAAATAGCGGTTAACGCTCATATTGAGAGCCTTATCGGTATAAGCGGTCACGCAGATAGGGAGGGACTCCTGAAATTCGTAGAATCCATGGAGAATAAGCCATCCCAGGTTTTTGTAAATCACGGCGAGGATACCTCCGCCGTAGAATTTGCACAGACTCTTGAGAGAAAGTTTTCTCTTAAAGCCATGGCACCCTATAGCGGTACCTCATACGATTTGCTAAAAGGAGAGTTTACGGAGATTACCGAGGGCGTTCCCGTTAAGGTGAAAGAAAATGCTCAGGAGAGCTTTTCGAGAAATCGACTTAGCTATAACAAACTCACCCAAGCCGCAAACAGACTTAATAATTTAGTTGAAAAGTCCCGGGGTATTCCGAATAAGGAGCTTGAACGCTTTGCAAAAGAGCTCAACGCCCTCTGCGAAAAATATCAAAGATAACTCTATATTACTTATAACCGTTGCAAAAAATCCGCAGCGGTTATATAATTATGTGTAGAAATTTGTAAAGAGGACTTAAAAATGTTTATGCGAAAGTTTATAGGAGATAAGGCTTTCTATAAGAAGATGCTGATTATTACTCTGCCGATATTAGTGCAGAATGTTATTACCAACTTCGTAAGTCTTATCGACAACATGATGGTTGGACAGATAGGTACCGAGCAGATGTCGGGGGTTGCCATAGTCAATCAGCTTCTATTTGTGTTTAACCTCTGTATCTTCGGCGGTATCTCGGGAGCAGGAATTTTTACTGCCCAGTATCACGGAAAAGGCGACCACAAGGGTGTGCGCGATACCTTTAGAGTGAAGCTTATAATAGTTTCCTTTATATCCTTGGTGTTTATTTTGGGGCTTATCTTTTTCAGCGACCGGCTTATTTCCCTGTTTTTACATGAGGGTGAGGATAATCTTGATCTTGCCGCAACCTTGGAATATGGCAAAAAGTATTTGGTTATAATGATTTTCCAGGTTCCCCTTTTTGCGCTTTCCCAGGCATACGCAGGAACGCTTCGTGAAACAGGAAGCACCGTGCTTCCCATGACGGCAGGTCTTGTGGCTGTGGTTGTTAATATAACGCTCAACTGGGTGCTGATTTTCGGTAACTTAGGAGCACCGAAACTGGGAATAGAGGGTGCGGCTATTGCAACGGTAATCGCGAGAGCCGTTGAAACTCTTGTGATTATGATTGTTACCCATGTAAACAGCAAAAAGCATAAGTTCATTAAGGGCGCATACCGAAGTATGAGAGTTCAGAAGGCTCTTGTTAAGGATATTGCAATCAAGGGTCTGCCTCTTATGCTTAATGAGATTCTCTGGGCGGTGGGTATGACTGTTCTCGTTAGCTGTTATTCTCTAAGAGGACTGGAGGTTGTTTCCGCTCAGAATATAAGCTCTACGGTTTCTAATCTTTTCTTCTGTTCCTTCTTTGCTTTCGGAAGTGCAATAGGAATTATCATAGGAAATCTCCTGGGTGCAGGGGAGCTGGAAAGAGCAAAAGACGAGGACAGGAAAATTATTTTTACAACTGTAATTGTGTGTGCGGCAGTGGGTGGTTTCATGGCATTTATGTCGCCTATGATTCCTCAAATTTACAACACCACGGATACTGTAAAATCCATTGCAACCTCAATGCTCTTTATAACCTCGGTGATGATACCCTTCAACGGCTTTATCCATACCTGCTATTTTACGCTCAGATGCGGTGGAAAAACCCTTATCACGTTTTTCTTTGACTGCGTATATGTTTGGACTGTGTGCGTGCCGGTAGCGTTTTGTCTGGCACGTTTTACGGATCTTCCTATAATCCCTCTGTATGCTGTTGTTCAGGCAGTTGATATAATCAAATGCGTGGTAGGCTTCGTTCTTGTGAAAAAGGGCGTTTGGATTAACAATTTGGTTGAGAATGAAAAATGAGTGTAAAGCGTCGTACATAGTGCGGCGTTTTGCTTTTTTCGGCAGTTTTTCGACAAACTTTGACATATTGTTATTTAGGTGATATAATTGTATCAACTTTATGAGGAGCTGATAATATGACACATATTCTCTATAATCCCTTAGCAGGGGGCGGTAAGGGCGAGACCTTTGCGAAGGAGGCTTCGGCTGCTTTCAAGGACTCAAAGCTCGTAAGTCTTATTGACCTTGATGCAAAGGATTATCTTTCAAAACTCACAGGTGACGATGAGGTTGTTATTTGCGGCGGCGACGGCACTCTCAACCGCTTCGCTAACGATACCTACGGTATCGACTATCCCTGCGCAATTTATCTTTATAAATCGGGCACGGGCAACGACTTTCTCAAGGACGTTGAGGATAAGGTTAAAGACAATATGCTTCGAATTAACGAGTATATCGAAAACTTACCCACAGTTACCGTAAAGGATAAAACCTACCGCTTTATTAACGGTATCGGTTTCGGCATTGACGGCATGGTTTGCGAGGTTGCTGACAGAATGATTGCCGAGGGTAAAACCGATATCAGCTACTCAAGCCTTTCAATCAAGCTGTGCCTGCATGGCTACAAGTGCCCCGACGCAAAGGTTACGGTAGACGGAAAGGTATATAATTTCAAGAAGGTATGGCTTGCCAGCGGTATGAACGGCAGATATTACGGCGGCGGCATGAAGGTCACGCCCGAGCAGGACAGACTCTCCTCAAAGCTCTCAACCTGTGTTATCCATTCATGCGGCAGACTCAAGACCCTTATGATATTCCCCGGAATTTTCAAGGGCGAGCATATTAAGCACGAGAAAAACGCCAAGATTTTATCGGGTAAGGAAATAACGGTAGAGTTTACAATCCCCACTGCTTTGCAGATTGACGGCGAGACTGTTTTGGGAGTAACCTCTTACACAATCAGAAAATAAACTATACATAAAATCCGCTGAATTTTCAGCGGATTTTTTTCGTATAATTCTTATGAAGCATTGACTTATGTTTTCCTTAGTGTTATCATACTTAAGGTAAATCTTTAAGAGCGGTACAGAGATGCCGACAAGATTTGTTTTATATAGGTTCGCAGTATATCTGCGCGCATTATGAAGCTGTATCTTGTCGCATTGTGTGGCAGGATTTTTTTTATTATATATGACTTTTTGGGAGGAACACGGCTGTGAATTATTTACTTAAAAACGCAGAAGTTTTGATACACGGCGAGTTATCTGAGCAGGATGTACTCGTCTGCGACGGCGTTGTTGTTTCTCTCGGCAGGGAACTTGACTCTGAGGGTGCTATTGCTTTTGATTTTAAGAACTGTGTTATTTTTCCCGGTTTTGTGGATGTGCACGTGCATTTCCGTGAGCCGGGATTTTCTTATAAAGAAACAATAAAAACCGGCTCTCAGGCTGCTGCCGCAGGAGGTTATACAACCGTTTGCACAATGCCTAACCTAAACCCTGTTCCTGACAGCGTCGAGCATTTAAGAGAGCAGCTTGACATAATAGATAGGGATGCTGTTATAAACGTAATTCCCTACGGCTCAATAACCCTTGGCGAGCATGGCGAGGAGCTTTCCGATATGGAGGGAATGGCAAAAGACGTTATTGCTTTCTCCGATGACGGACGTGGAGTTCAAAATGCCGAAATGATGAAAGCGGCTATGCAAAAAGCCAAAGCGTTAGG
>JAQXHW010000189.1 GCA_029007475.1 Oscillospiraceae bacterium
ATTCCCGATTCTGCAAGGGCGATTGATGCAAAGGCATTTAGCTCAGCGAACAAGGTAGTGGCATACGCAAACAAGGATACCTTGGTTTACAAGCGTTTAGAGCTTATGGACATAACCGTATCGCCCATAGGCGACGCTAACCGCGACGGAAAAGTTGACGTAAAGGACGCAACCTTTATCCAGAAATCCATAGCAAAAACCGTCACTCTGAATTTCTCAAACAAGCTACGCGGTGACGCTGATTTTAACGGAGAAATCAATGTTAAGGACGGCACAAGAATTCAAAAGTCCGTTGCCGGAATAAAATAAGATTGTAAATTTTCTAAAATTGTTGACAAGAAAAATGTTTAGTGATATCATTGATTTCAATATATAGTTTGAACTTTGATGAGGACAATGTTTGATTTTACCTGTCTTAAGAGAGCGGATAGCACGGTGCGATATCCGCGTCAGGAGCTTCAAAATACCACCTCTGAGTCCCGTGAGGAAATGCTCGGGCGTATTTGCCGCGTTAAGGCTTTTAAGGGTAGCTTCTCAGATAGTGAGAAATACCGAAGTTGGGTGGAACCACGTCAGATTTTTGCCGTCCCGATAGCTTTTTGCTGTCGGGCGGTTTTTGTTTTAATAAATTATTTTTCAGTATAGAAAGAGGTTGATTACTGTGATTAATGTTGAACTCAAAGGCGGAGTTGTAAAGGAATTTGAGGCAAATATTACCGCCGCAGAGGTAGCAAAATCCTTAGGCGCAGGTCTTTATAAGGCTTGCTGTGCCTGTAAGGTTAACGGAGAGGTAAAGGATCTGCGTACAGAGCTTACCGAGGATTGTAAGCTGGAGCTCTTAACCTTTGACGACCAAGAGGGCAAGCAGGCATTTTGGCATACCTGCTCTCACGTTTTGGCTCAGGCTGTAAAAAATCTCTATCCCGATGCAAAGCTGGGTATCGGCCCTGCAATCGACAACGGCTTTTACTATGATTTTGAGGTTAAAAAGCCCTTTACTGCTGAGGATTTAGAGAAAATCAAGGCTGAGATGAAGGCAATAGTTAAATCGGGTCTTGAGCTTGAACGCTTTGAGCTTGCTCCCGACGAGGCAATTAAAATGCTTAAGGAAATGGGCGAGGACTATAAGGTTGAGCTCTGTGAGGAACATTCCGGCAAGGGTGAGAATATCAGTTTCTATAAGCAGGGCAACTACACCGACCTCTGCGCCGGACCTCACCTTATGAGCGTTGCTCCCTTAAAGGCCTTTGAGCTTACAAACTGCACCGGTGCATATTGGCGCGGTGATGCAAATAACGCTCAGCTCTGCCGCGTTTACGGCATAGCTTTCCCCAAGGCGTCCCAGCTTGAGGAGTATCTCGAAAAGGTGGAGCAGGCAAAGCTCCGCGACCATAATAAAATCGGCCGAGAGCTTGAACTTTTCACAACCTCCGATTTAATCGGTCAGGGACTTCCTATTCTGCTTCCAAAGGGTGCAAGGGTTATCCAGCTTCTTCAGCGCTTCGTTGAGGATGAGGAGCAAAAGAGGGGCTGGCTTCTTACAAAGACTCCCTTCATGGCAAAAAGCGACTTATACAAGGTTAGCGGTCACTGGGACCACTATCAGGACGGTATGTTTGTTTTCGGTGATGAGGAAAAGGATAAGGAAGTATTTGCACTTCGTCCTATGACTTGTCCCTTCCAGTATCAGGCATATCTCAATCGAGGCAGAAGCTACCGTGATTTACCCTTAAGATACAATGAAACCTCCACGCTTTTCAGAAATGAAGCAAGCGGTGAAATGCACGGTCTTATCCGTGTACGTCAGTTCACAATCTCAGAGGGTCATCTTATGTGTACTCCCGAGCAGCTTGAGGACGAGTTTAAGTCCTGCCTCGAGCTTGCAGTATTCATGCTCAAAACTCTCGGTCTCTACGAGGATGTAACCTTCCGCTTCTCACAGTGGGACCCCAACAACAGAGAGAAATATATCGGCACAGTTGAGCAGTGGGATGAAGCTCAGGGAATCATGGGCAGAATTCTCGACCACTTAGGTCTTGAGTACTCTATCGGTATTGACGAGGCTGCGTTCTACGGTCCTAAGCTCGATATTCAGATGAAGAACGTATACGGCAAGGAAGACACAATCATAACCATTCAGGTTGACCAGCTCCTTGCCGAGAAGTTCGGTATGGTTTATGTTGACAAGGACGGCTCAAAAAAGAACCCCTACATTATCCACCGTACCTCTATCGGCTGCTACGAGAGAACACTTGCTCTCCTTATTGAGAAATACGCAGGTGCGTTCCCTATGTGGTTAGCTCCCACACAGGTTAAGATTCTCCCCATTGCAGACAGACACCATGACGCTGCCTTTGACGTTAAGAAGGCTCTTGAGGCACAGGGTATTCGTGTTGAGGTAGACGACAGAAGCGAGAAGGTAGGCTATAAGATTCGTGAGGCTCAGCTCGAAAAGGTTCCCTACATGATTATCTTAGGCGATAAGGATATCGAAAACGGTACAATTTCCGTAAGAGCAAGAAAAGCCGGGGATTTAGGTGCTATGACAGTTGAGGAATTCCTTTCACGCGCAAAAGAAGAAATCGACTCAAAGGTTATTAATTGACGGTGAGCTATGCCATATAACAGATACGACTCAGTAAACAGATTTGACAGCAAGGGACGAAAGAAAAACGAAAAAATCGGCGTTAAAGTTGTTCTTCTTATTGTAATTCCCTTTCTGATTATCGGAATTGTCATCTTAGGAATAATATTAGGTTTGCAGACCTCAGGGTCAGGCAATACCAATCCTGTGGCACCTATCTCAACAGAGGATGAACCGGGCATGGTTATCCCCGATTCTCAGCTTCTCATTGTAGTTGACGACAGACATCCTCTTGATAAGGACTATGCACCGACGCTCAGTCCATTCGGCGGAGTTGCGGTTTCCTCATGGATTTTCTCCGATTTGGACCACATGATTGCCGCTGCCGCTGATGAGGGAATTAATATCAGCCTAACTGCCGGATATGTTTCTTATTCCGACCAAGGAAAGCTCTATGAAGCTACCTTTAACAAGATGAAAACCGAGGAAAAGTATTCCGACGTTAGGGCAGAAGCAGAGGCTAAGAAAATTACGCCAAAGGCAGGCTCAAGCGAAAGCCAGACAGGTCTGCTTATAGAGCTTTCAACAAGTGAAAAGGATTTTGAGGGCAGTAAGGCAGAAAAGTGGCTTGACCGAAATGCCGTAAATTATGGATTTGTGCTGAGATACCCTGAGGGAAAAGAGAATTCGACAGGTATGGCTTATAATCCGCGTCTTTACCGTTATGTAGGTAAGGAACATGCGCTGAATATGCGTCGCTACGGCATGACCCTCAACGAATATGCTACCCATGTTGCACAGCATTAATGGGATTTTTTAAGAATATTTCAGAATATTCGCAAGAAATCTAAAAAATTACTTGCATTTTCTGAATCTATGTAGTATAATTCATCTGTTACTACGGCATCAGCGAAAGAGGTGAACATGAAATGCAGGAGAATATCCATCCTAAGTATGAGCAGACAACTATTACCTGCGCTTGCGGCAATGTTATCGAGACCGGTTCCACAAAGCCCAACCAGCGTGTTGAAATTTGTTCAAAGTGCCATCCTTTCTTCACAGGAAAGCAGAAGCTCGTTGATACCGGCGGACGTGTTGACAGATTTAAGAAGCGCTACGGTATGAAGTAATAGTGTTTAACTTAGAGGCGGTACTTCCAGTGAAGCACCGCCTGTTTTTTCTTTGAGGGTATGTTATGCTGAAAGACTATATTACAATAGAACATGATGCTTCCCCTGAGTTTACAGAAAAGCGCTCTCGCTTTATCGGTTACATAAAGCCTGTCAGAACCGAAACGGAGGCTCTCGATTTTATCAGCTCTCTGCGTTCTAAGCATTGGGACGCTACCCATAACGTCTACGCTTACGTTTTACGAGAGCAGAATACCTGTCGTTACAGCGACGATAACGAACCTCAGGGCACAGCAGGTATGCCTGTTTTGGATGTTATCCGCAAAAGCGGTCTCACCGACGTCTGTATAGTTGTAACCCGATACTTCGGCGGAATACTCTTAGGCGGCGGAGGACTTGTGAGAGCCTATTCTCACTCGGCTTCACTTGCGGTAGAAGCCGCAGGAGTTATTACCATGCGAGGCTGCAGTGAGTGTACCTTGACGTGTACCTACAATCAGTACGGAAAGCTCTCCTCTCTTATTCCCGAAAACGGCGGAGTGGTAGATGATTGTGATTTCGGCGAGGGTGTTACCATGAATTTTCATATTCCCTCCAATGAGCTGAGCGTACTCAAAAAGAAGGTAACGGATGCTACAAGCGGTACAGTCCGGATACTCTCAGAGATAGAAAAATACTATCCTTACAAGCAATAATGTGAAAATAATCTGAAATTTTAGAATTTTTCTGCTTTTTTGCAGGAAAATTCTTTTTTTCGTCGTATATATAATCGTGAGTTTATTATTTTGAGGAAGGAGGAGTTATTTTGGCATTACCCGACGGATTTTTATATGAGCTTAAGGAACGTTCGGATATAACCGACGTGGTTTCTGGTTACGTTAATTTGAAACGCCGAGGCAGGAATATGGTGGGGCTTTGTCCTTTCCACTCCGAAAAGACTCCCTCCTTTAACCTCTATCCCGAAAACGGCTCCTTTTACTGCTTCGGCTGCGGAGCCGGCGGTGACGTTATTACCTTTATAATGAAGATTGAAAACCTTGACTATATCGAGGCGGTGAAGTTTTTAGCGCAAAGGGCGGGAATTGAAGTTCCCGAAAATTCCTATGACGACGGTATGGGAAAGCTCAGAATGAGGATTTTCGAAGCTAATAGGGAGGCGGCAAGGTTTTATAACAAAAAGCTGTACGAGCCCGAGGGTAAGGAAGGTCTTGATTATCTCTACCGCCGAGAGCTTCCCGATAATATAATCCGTCGCTTCGGACTTGGCTATTCTCCAAAAAGCCGATATGCGCTCTGTGACCATCTTCGCTCCTTGGGATTTAAGGACAGCGAAATTGTTGCGGCAAATCTGGCTTTCAGAAGTCAGGACGGCAGGAGAATAGTAGATAGATTTTCGGACAGAGTTATGTTTCCTATTATAGATTTGAGAGGAAATGTAATAGGCTTCGGAGGCAGAATTTTAACCGACCAAAAGCCAAAATACTTAAACACCTCTGATACTCCTGCGTTTAAGAAAAGCGCAAACCTGTTTTCTCTCAATAACGCAAAGAACACGGGTGAGAGGACGCTTATTCTCTGCGAGGGTTATATAGATGTTATCGCCCTCAGCAAAGCAGGTTTCAAAAATGCCGTGGCAACCTTGGGTACAGCCTTGACCGCTGAGCAGGCAATTCTTATGAAGCGATATGCCGACGAGGTTATTATCTGCTACGATGCCGATGAAGCAGGCCAAAAGGCAACGGCAAGAGCAATTTCCCTCCTTAGAAACGCAGGTCTTGTAATTCGGGTGTTATCTATCCCTGAGGGCAAGGACCCCGATGAGTTTATCCGAAATAAAGGGGAAAAGGGTGCCGCCGCCTTTAAGAATGTCCTTGAGAGCAGCGGAAATGATGTGGAATATAGGCTCACGAAGCTCAAGAATAAATTTGACCTTGAAAGACCTGACCAAAAAGCAGGATATATGCTTGAAGCCATGAGGGTTATTGCTTCACTTGATTCCTCTGTTGAACAGGATATTTATGTATCGAGGTTATCGGCGGAGCTTTCAATCGACAAGGCCTCGATTAACGCAGACCTTCAGAAGCTAAAACGCAGAAGAGAGGGAGAAGCCAGAAAGCAGGAGTACAAAAAGCTCAGTACCGAGCTTTCGGGCAGAGATGACAAAATAAATACCGAAAAGTCAAAACACACCCGAGCCGCTAAAGCAGAGGAAATGCTTATAGCTTTTATTGTATATAATAACGACATGGAGAAAGCCGCCTCACAGCGAATAAGTCCCGAGGACTTTGTCACAAAATTCAACAGCCGGCTTTACTCTTATATAATAAACAAGATACAAGAGGGAGTTTCTCCGAGCACAACGCTCAGTCGGGATTTTACCGCTGACGAGGTGTCGAAGTTTTACGCAATACTCCATGGGTATAATTCACAGACAGCTACCCGAGAGGCTATGAACGAGTATATCGACGTTATTTTAGAGGAGAAGCGAAAGCTAACTCCCGAAAAAATATCCGAGATGACGCCTGAGGAGATTATGGCGAGTCTTAAAAAAAGAAAAAATAAGTATTAAATAAAGAAAGGAACTAAAAATATGGCAGGTTCAATTCAGGAAAAGAAGGCAGTTATTAAAGAAATTACCGAGCTTGGCAAAGCAAAAGGCCAGCTTACCAACAAGGATATTCTCGATGCAATAGGCGAGATGGATTTCGACCCGGAGCAGCTTGAAAAACTCTACGATAATTTGGAGAGCATGGGCGTTGAGATTGTCGAGGATAACGAAGATATCCGGTTTGAAGATTTAGCGCTTGAAATTGCTTCGGTTACCGACGGCGAAAACGTCGACATAGATTCGGTTGAGTCCGTAGCTATTGACGACCCCGTTAAGGTTTACCTTAAAGAAATCGGCAGAGTACCTCTTCTTACTTCCGAGGAGGAAATCGAGATTGCTATTCGTATCAGCGAAGGAGATGTTGCCGCAAAGCAGAGACTTAGCGAGGCAAATTTACGTCTTGTTGTAAGTATAGCAAAACGCTATCTCGGCAGAGGTATGCAGTTTCTCGATTTGATTCAGGAGGGTAACTTAGGCCTTATTAAGGCGGTTGAAAAGTTCGATCATACCAAGGGCTTTAAGTTCTCAACCTATGCGACATGGTGGATTCGCCAGGCAATTACCCGTGCTATTGCCGACCAGGCAAGAACAATCCGTATTCCTGTTCATATGGTTGAAACTATTAATAAAGTTAAGAAGGTTTCCTCTCAGCTTCTCCACCAGAACGGTCACGAGCCCTCTGCTGACGATATCGCCGCAGAGCTTGATATGCCCGTTGATAAGGTAAGAGAAATTATGCGTGTGGCTCAGGAGCCCGTTTCTCTTGAAACTCCTATCGGCGAGGAGGAGGACAGCCACTTAGGTGACTTTATTCCCGACGATGAAGCCCCTGCCCCTGCTGACGCTGCTTCTCATACCCTCCTGCGCGAGCAGCTTATGGAGGTTCTCGATACTCTTACCCCCCGTGAGGAGAAGGTTCTTCGTCTGCGCTTCGGCCTTGAGGACGGTAGAAGCCGTACCCTTGAGGAGGTAGGCAAGGAGTTCAACGTAACCCGTGAGAGAATCCGTCAGATTGAGGCAAAGGCTCTGAGAAAGCTTCGTCATCCCTCACGCTCTAAGAAGCTGAAGGACTTTTTAGACTGATGTATTCTTACGAAGAATGCGGGCAAATTTTCGACGAAATCGCCGATTCCTACCCCTACGAGCTTTACCGTGAGCTTTCAGGCGGTCTGCGGTTGGATATAAGTACGAAAATTCACCCCAAGGCTGTATCAAACGACCTATATATCTTAGGTGAATACCACCGCTCAAGTATAGGTAAATACATAGTTTTTTACTACGGCAGTATTGTGAGGATTTACGGCCACCTGCCGATTGATGAGTTTCGTGAGCAACTTAGAAAAATTCTGTCTCATGAGCTTCGTCACCACAATGAATACTTAGCAGGTTCCGACGATTTAATCCTCTATGATGACTGCTGTATTAACGATTACCTTACCCGCAAAGGAAAATAATAATGTCATACAAGATTAATTTCGGCGGCTGGGAGTCTGTTTTCGCAGTACCTACCGCCATAGTTGACAAGGGGCTGAAACTTGCAAGCGAAACACAGCTTAAGGTTTTGCTCTACATATTGCGCAATTCTCAAAATGATTTGAGCGATGAGCTTGTCGCAAAGGCACTTTCTATTCACGAGGAAGAAGTGGCTGATTCTATTGACTATTGGTCAGAAAAGGGACTTTTTGTCAAAATGGGGGAGAGTCTTGAAATGGCAAGTGCTGTCCCGAATTCTGCTCAAGAGGCACAGGGTAAACCCGAAACAAAGGTTACAGCAGTAAATTCTCAGCCAAAGTCCCGAGTGAATGCCAGACCAATCAAGCCTGAGCCTGCTTATGTTGCAAAGCGGCTGAAAGCCGACAGCAGCCTTGCGGTGCTTATGGATGAAGCTCAGCGAATTTTGGAAAAAATGCTCTCTAATGCAGACATGGCAACTTTAGTTATGCTTCACGATACCGACGGACTTCCTGTTGAGGTTATCCTAATGCTTATGGAGCACTGTGCCAAGATTGGAAAGGGTACTCTGAGATACATTGAGAAAACCGGCATGGCATGGGCAAACGAGGGAGTTAATACAATCTCTCTTGCTGAGGAAAAGATAAAGCGCCAGAATGAATCATCTGAGGCATGGAAAAAGGTCTCGGCGGTATTCGGACTTCGTATCGGCGGTACTCCCACAAAGAAACAACTTGCCTTTGCCGATACATGGGTTAATGAATGGATGTTTAGCGAGGATATGCTTCGTCTTGCTTATGAAAAATGCGTAGATGCAAAAAGTCAGCTTAATATGGGCTATGTCAACGGAATTCTTAAAAAGTGGAACGAAGAAGGAATTCGAAGCATCGGCGAGGTAGAAGAACGTGAGACTGCTAAAAAAAGCAAGAAGTCTACCGGTTCGGGAAGCGCTTCTTACGATATAGACGCCTACGAAAAATACAGTATGTTTGACTAAAGGTGAAATATATGAATTACAGCAAGGAAATTTACAACAAAGCATACGCAATAGTGGATGACCGCAGAGCTGCCGCCATAAGTGAGTCTGAACGTCGCAAAGCAAAGCTATACGAGGAAATACCTCAGCTTTCAGAAATAGACCGCAAGCTCACCTCTGCATCTCTGGCAACTGCCAAAGCAGTGCTTTCAGGCGGCGACACCAAAGCAAAGCTTGAGGAGCTTCGCAATATTAGCTTAGAGCTTCAGGAGCTTCGAGCAAGGCTTCTCGGTGAAAACGGTTACAGAGCCGACTATCTTGAGCCTGAGTTTACCTGCCCTGTATGTAATGATACTACTTTCGTTGAAAAGGACGGCAAATCCGTCTACTGTCAGTGCTTTATTAATCTCTTGAGGGACTGCGCCTGCGATGAAATTAACAAGCTTTCTCCCTTGAAGCTATCGAAATTCTCTACCTTCCGTCTCGACCTTTATCCCTTTGATAAAAATGCCGAGGGAATTTCCGCTTTCAACCGCATGAGCAAGATTTTTGACTATTGCCGTGAGTACGCGGCAAACTTTACAGTCGTGGATGCTCGTTCAATTCTCATGCGCGGTGCAACCGGTTTAGGTAAAACCCACCTTTCCCTTGCTATTGCCAATGAGCTTCTCGAGAGAGGTCACTATGTTGTTTATGTGAGCGCACCCTCTATTCTCTCTAAACTTGAGCATGCACATTTCAACTTCGGAAATAACGAGGAGTCATCAGTCATGGATACTCTCTGCGAATGTGACCTGCTTATTATTGACGATTTGGGCACGGAATTTGTGACTAATTATTCAAAAACTGCAATCTACAACATTTTCAATAACCGTCTTTTAAGACAAAAGCCGACTATAATCAATACAAATATGACAAACCGTGAGCTTGAGAGCACTTATTCTCAACGGTTTGTCTCAAGAATAATGGGCAGCTGCGATAAGCTCGATTTTATCGGCAGGGATATAAGAGCTATCAAAAATATGTAAATTATATATGTAAATTAAAAGAAAAAGGCAATCGTACAGCACGATTGCCTTTCCTGTATAATGATGTCGCTCATTATATTTACAATGATGTGATATTTGCCAAACATTAGGCGAAGCCTTGCATATCATCAATTCCGCAGGAATTGCATATCATCAACACGCAGTGTTGCATCTCATCAAGCTGCAGGAGGAATTATACACGGCTTTGCCGTGATGATATACAGCTCCAAAGGAGCTGATGATATACACGCTGACGCGTGATGATATGCCAAGCCTGCGGCTTGGATAAAAAAAGAAGTAACTTTTGTCTATCAAAAGTTACTTCTTTTTTGGTCGAGGTGACGGGATTCGAACCCACGGCCTCTTCGTCCCGAACGAAGCGCGCTACCAAACTGCGCTACACCTCGGAATATCTATGTATGGAATATCTAGGTATGATATTTACAAAAACAGCCCCGAATTGCTTCGGGGCATATGGCTGCGGAACTAGGATTCGAACCCAGACATACAGAGTCAGAGTCTGCTGTGCTACCCTTACACAATTCCGCAACAACAGCATTAATTATTATATCCCAAATTTTCCAAAAGTCAATAGTATTTTGAAATTTTTTTGAAAAAATTGAGTGCTAAACTTTACGGACTTCGAGTAATAATTAAGTAGGACAACTTAAATTTCTAAATTAGCAAAAACGGTATAAGATATAGAATTATATATAGAACTATATAATGTAATAAAACATATATATTACATATATTATACACATTATACACATTTTTTTGCGGACTAAATATTATTTGGTAAATTATACAAATATAGGGAACGAACTTTGTGTATTGATACAAAATACAGACCGTTTGGCTAATTGTTATTGAAATTTTGCACAAACTGATGTAATATAACGTATAGAAATATAAGTATTTTTGCGATTGTTTTTTGAGAGGAGTGTTATGCGATGGGCTTTTTTAGCAAAACCGTCGATAAGATGGTCAAGGAAAAAGTTCCCAGAAAAAAGCGAAAAAGATTGATTGTTCTCATATCCCTCTTGGTGCTTCTTTCTATGACTACCGCAACCTACGCGTGGTTTACCGTTAATACCTTTGCCGGCGTTGACTCTCTGGATTTACATATCAGCGTAAGCGCACAGCTTAAGGTTTCTATGGAGGATCACGGCGCAAACCTCGATCAATACGTTAAGGAAATCACCAACGAGATGATTGACGGCTACCTTGCAACAGCCGGTACTTCTCTTGAAGAAATACTCTTAGATCCGGTTACCTCTGACGACGGCAGAATTTACAGAAATCAGCGCGGAGCAGAGCGTGAGGCTAACAAACGTTCATATCTGGAGTTCGAGTGCTTCTTTATTGCTACCGAGAATATGTGGGTACATCTCACAACCGAGAGCACCGATGAGGGACTTGACAACGGAACAAGAGTTTCCACGGAGTCTACCGGTCCCAAAGCCGACGTAGTAAACTGCGCAAGAGTTAATTTTGACGCAGGCGAGGGCGGAATGGCAACCTACGAGCCTAACAGAGAATCGCAGATTACCGGACTTCCTACCTTCGACCTCCCCCGTGGCACAATGGTATATTCCGACAACACACGACTTTTCCACCTCAATGCTATGGAGCCTACCAAGGTTACGATCAGACTATGGATTGAGGGCGAGGATCCCCAGTGTGACGATGATGTTCAGGATGCCCACCTTGCGGTTCAGCTTGACTTCATCGGTTGCGATGAAAACAACCAGCCGATTTCCTAATCGAAGTCAAAAACTTCCTACGGAGTGATTATATTGTTTGGAAAAAAGAAAACCAAAATTGAACAGCCCATGACTCCGGAGGAGCTTAGTCGCTATAACGACAAAAAGATTGCCGACGCGCAAATTAAGCATTTTCATGCTAAGGCTGACTCGGAAGACATTGTAAAATATAAAAAGCGCAGAAAGCTGCTTGCCATAATTTTAAGCGTGTGTCTTGCGGTTTTACTGCTTCTCTTTATTATCTCAATGCTCCTTACTCAGTGGGGCGACCTGATTATCAGCATTGACTCCCCCGCAGTAAAGAAGGGCTTGGTTATAAGCGAAGACCCCGAGTTCAAAACTCAGGGCGCGAAGCTCTCCGCCGAACAGGTCAAGGAGGTAACCAATATTACATATTCGTGGCTTCCCACCGACTTGGATGCAAGTCAGAACGGCTCCCACAACGGCAAAAACTACGTTGCATATACTTTCTACTGTAAGAATAACGGCAACGAACCTCTTGATTATGAAGCAACCTTAGAGGTTATCGAAGCTGCAAAATCTGCTGACGAAGCCGTCAGAGTTATCGTCTATAAAAACGGCGAAGAGGCTATGTACGGCAAGGCAGCCTACGAGGATAGAACGAAGTCAGAAACCGATTGCACAATGTTTTTAGACGACAGGACCGTTATGACAACCTCCTCAGAAGGCTTTGAGGTAGGTGCAGTTGATAAGTACACCGTGGTTATCTATATCGAGGGCAACGACCCCGAGAGTATCGACGAAATCCGCGGCGGTCACGTCCGTATGAGAATGCTGTTCTCAGTAGATACCGAGAACGACCCCGACCAATTTGGCGAAAACGTATTTAACTGATTTCTTCAAGTCTGAAATCATTCAGCTCATTTGTATTTGGTATTAAGTGCTAACGCACTAATATATAAGCAAAAAACCCTATGGTGTTTTAGGGGCAAAAATTTATTTTAGGAGGAATTTCTCAATGAAAACAAAATCCCGCAGAAGATTATTAGTATCTTCACTCTGCATGCTCTTAGTAGCAGTCGTTGCTATGGGCACCGCAACCTTCGCATGGTTTACATCAGATCCGACAGCTAATGCAAAGAATGTAAATGTTAAGTCAACAGCATCAGAAGGTTTGCTCATTAAAGCAGCTGAAGAAAATGTATGGACACATAACGCTACTATTGCTAAAAACTCCGGTAATCAGGTTCTTGCTCCTGCTTCCTTCAATTTAGGAACTTGGGACGGCGTAGCTTACACAACAAAGGCTGCAGCTGATGATAATTATGTTGCAGCTGATGATACAGCAGTTACTGATACAGGCACTTCTTATTCCGAAGCTATCGCAGCAAAAATCACCGGTGTTGAGACAGGAACAAAAAAGAATGTACAGGTTACCGGCGTTACAATTACAACAAAGGACAGCACAAAGGACGCACTCAAGACCGATAAGGCAGTTCGTGTAGCTATTACATATACTCCTAACGGTGGCGAGGAAACATTCCTTGGCTGCTGGGCTCCCGAAACATCAAATAAGTATCTGACCGGTACAGGCAAATACTCTGAAAGCCTGTCAAGCACTGCTTATACATTTAAAACAGGTGCTTCCGCCAATGTTTCTGTAGGTACAGACGGTAATGACACATTCAATGTATATCTCTACCTCGATGGCGAGTCTTCTAACTGCTACTCACAGAATATTCCCCTCTCACAGTTAGGTGCAGATATTCAGATTGATTTTGCAATTGTATAATAATCAATATTTAGTTTATTGATACCAAAGAATCTATAATTTGGAGACCCCCGTAATGAAAGCGTTAAAAAAAATATTAAATATTATTGTAGACGTACTCGTGGTATTGGTTTTGATAGTTTCAATACTCGTTGTTGTGCTCTCCTTTACCACAAAAAATTCGGGGGTCCCCAACATTTTCGGCTACGCCCCTCTGAGTGTTCAATCCGACTCTATGGAAAATACAATAATGAAGCACGACCTTATTTTCTCTAAGGTAACAAATGATGCGTCTTATGAATATAAGGTTGACGATATCGTTACCTTTCCCATTGATATTAACGGAGTTCAGACCTTTAACACCCACCGTATAGTTGAGGTAATAGAGGATGATGGAATCACCTATTACAAAACTCAGGGCGATAACCGAGAAAAATATCCTGAGCCCGACCGCGAACTGCTTACCTCAAACGACATCGTTGCCGTTTATACAGGTAACAGGATCGCAGGTATAGGCGCAGCAGTATCCTTTTTAAGAACTCAGCTGGGATTTTTCCTCTGTGTTCTGCTTCCCATGATAATATTCTTTATTTATGAGGCCGTTCGTGTTATTATGAACATCGTTGCCTATAATAAAGAAAAGGCGCTCGAACAGGCTCAAGCGGCTGTTGCTAACGCGGAGCTTACCGAGGAGCAAAAGCAAAGGGCGATTGCCGAGTATCTTGCCTCACTGGGAGAAAAAACCACCGATGGAAATAAGGAGGACGTACAAACACCTGCGTCCGACGAAGCTTCCCCGGCTGATAAAGAGGATTGATTTTAATTTGTCCCTAATAGCACTAATGGGTGCTGATTTAAGTAACGGATATATTTCATTTCCGCCGATTAAATGGCGGAAATGAAATATCAGTTACACTTTTTATTTCGGTAATACCTTAATTTGCAGATAAGCAAATTTTTTTGAAGTTGCTTCTTTAGGAGAAAACTTCATCTGCCGTAAGGCAAACCATATTTCGCATGAGTTGCGAATTGGTAGACTTTTTTAAGGAGACGATGTACCGTGGATACAGTATTTAAATTCTTATTTGAATTTCTCGGTCAGTTTTTTGGCTCAATTTGGTCAATTATTTCCGGAGCTTTTATAGGTATCGGTAACGCTTTCAATTTCCCTGCATATATCAACATCATCAATGCTTACACAACCGAGCTTGGTGGTCTTGCTTGGGTAATCGCTATCGTAGCTATTGTACTCCTCGTAGCTGTGCTGGCCGTAGCTGTTTGGCTCATTGTCGTCGCCGTAAAAAAGGCTATCAAGAGTCGTCAGAGAAGAAAAGACACCGACTCTCTTGTTAAGGAAGTTCAGGCTCTAAATAAAGAGGTTATGAGACTAAACCTTGAGAAGGATAAGATTCTCTCTATGAAGGTTTCCCAGATTGGACTCAACCCCAACGAGCTTTCCGAGCTTACCGGAGAGGAAATGGAAACTCTCAACGGCGAACAGGAGGAGGAAGAAGTCAGCGACAAGCGCTTCTACAAGCTCTCCGAAATCGACGAGCTTTGGGCAGATTATGTTCCCCCTGTCTACGACAACGAGATTACTCTCCCCGAGTTCTGCGACCGTTTCAGACTTTTCGCTTGCTCACAGCTTAAGCTCTACTATGATATTAAGATTATCCGTCTGTTTATAGCTTCCTTTGCTTCTACCAGACTTATCATCTTACAGGGTATCTCCGGTACAGGTAAAACTTCACTTCCTTATGCTTTCGGTAAGTTTATCAACAGACCCGCAATCATTGCTTCCGTTCAGCCCTCATGGCGTGACCGCTCTGAGCTTTTCGGTTATTTCAACGAATTCACAAAGAAATTTAATGAAACCGAGCTTCTTAGAGCAATGTACGAGGCTTCCTATAACGAGAACATCTATCCCGTAATCCTGGACGAAATGAACATCGCCCGTGTTGAGTATTACTTCGCTGAGATGCTTTCAATCCTTGAAATGCCATCACGTGACGAATGGGTAGTTGACGTAGTTCCCAACGCATGGAAGTCCGACCCCAAGCATATTGTTAACGGACAGATTAAAATTCCCGGAAATATGTGGTACATCGGTACCGCTAACAACGACGACTCTACCTTCGCTATCACCGATAAGGTTTACGACCGTGCAATGCCTATCAACATTGATTCTAAGGGTGTTGCTTTCGACGCTCCCTACACCGAGTCTATCTATATCAATTATAAATATTTTGAGTCTCTCCTTGACGAAGCTAAGAAGAGAAATGTTGTTTCCGAGGAGAATCTCAAGAAGATTGGTCTTTTGGACGACTATGTTATCGAGCATTTCCGTATAGCTTTCGGTAACCGTATTGTTAAGCAGCTCCGTGACTTCGTTCCCGCTTACGTTGGCTGCGGCGGTACTGAGATTGACGGTCTTGATTATGTCCTCGCAAGAAAGGTGTTCAGAAAGTTTGAATCTCTGAACCTTTCCTACATCCGTGACGAAATCGACGGTCTCTGCGCTTATATTGATGAGCTCTTCGGTGAAGAGAACATGGGCGAATGTAAGAGTTACTTACGTATGCTCAAGAAGCTTGTTTAAGATAAGCATAATAATAAGGGCGAGGCACCAAGGCTGTCGCCCTTATCATGGTTATTTGTAGGGAAGAGGATTTCTCATAGGAGAAAATTCTTTTTCAATCCCCACACAGTAAGGAGTAAGTACTCATGGCAGACTACAGTAAATTTTACAGAGCTTACATGACTATGCAGGAGCTTCTGCAGAATGACTATACTTACAATTACATAACAGCCAGCCTTAAAGACGGCGATAATGGTACTGATACCCTTACCGGTCGTACCAGTGAAAAAGTTATCGATATGGACTGGGTTGAGGCTATTGAGGAAGTTCTCCCTTACATTCAAAAGGCTATTGACGAGCAAAGACGCTTTATTAAGCAGATTGAGAATGTTGTAAGAATCGAGCTTGCAAGAAAAACAGGTCCCGATTCTGTTAAGCATCTTTCTCAGCATACTAACTATATCGCAAAAGTTGAGGGCGATATGGTTACCCCAAATAAGATTCTTGTTTCCGAGCAGGAGGAATCCTTCGCAATTTACGAAAACCGAGTGCTCATGACTCTTATTCGCAGAGCGCTTCACTTCGTTGATGATAAGTATTCAAAGATGAAGGGCGTTCCCAACGATTCCTACCACGAAATTCAGGCAATTCGTCACGCTGAGCTAAACGGTCAGGTTGTTGACTTCGCTTTTAACTATGTTAATGAATCTCACGAGACCTTAGCAGACGACCTTGATGTTTTAGATGTATCCGAGCTTTCCGATTTCGACCGTATCCGACGAATCAGAACAACTCTCAATGAATTCTTGGGTACTCAGCTTATGCGCGAAATCGCCAAAGAACCTGAGGTTCATCCTCCCATTACTCAGACTAACCTTCTCAAGAAGAATCCAAACTTCAAAAAAGCTATGGAGCTTTGGACCTTCCTTGATAGCTATAAGCGTCCCGGTTTTGAAATCGTCGGCGAAAACTTCACCGGCTCCATGGACGATGATTTCAAGCAAGAGATTTATCTTAGCATGAATATGCAGCATTTTATGATGACTCTTGCTACCAACCCTGCACTTAGACGTATTCTTCACGATAAGTATGAGGAAGAAAATAAAAAAATGGCTGAGGAAGCCGCCTTACCCGAAAAAATGCGTGCCGCCGCTATGCAGGCTCGCATTGACGAGGTAAGAAAAGAGGAAATGGAAATCCGATTAAAGGAAATCCGTGACCGTGAAAAGCAAATCCTCGACCTTACAAATGAGGTCAGAAACTTAAAAGTAACACTTGAGCAAAAGGAACAACTGATTCTTACCTTAAAGGGTCAGGTTTCCGCTCTCCAAGATGAAATCGAAGCACTCAAAAAAGAGCTCCAGGAAACTAAACTCAAGCTCCTTGAAGCAGAGAAAGAAATCGAGAGACTCAAGGAAGAAAACGCAGCTCTTAAGGCTGAAATCGCTGAGCTTAAAGAGAGAATTTCAGAGCTTGAAGCTAAAATCACAGAGCTTCAGTCAAGAATTGCGGAGCTTGAAGCTCAGGTTGCAGCTCTCGAAGCGAGAGTTCAAGAGCTTGAGGAGGAAAACGCCAAGCAGAAGGCTCTTATCGCCGAACAGCAGGCTATTATCGCTTCCCAGGCAGCGCGTATCGCAGAGCTTGAACAGCAGGTTGCCGAGCAGCTTGCTAAGATTACAGCTCTCACCGAGCAGTTAGAGAAAGCAAAAGCTGAAATTGCTGAGAAAACTCAGCAGATTGCTGACCTAACAAACAGAAACCAAGTACTCACCGATACTCTTCATACAGAGCGTCAAGAGCATAAAGATACCGTTGAGCGCATGACTCGCGAGCATAATGACACAGTCGCTCAGATGAAAGATGAACATAACGCTGCCCTTACCCGCATGAGTGAGGAGCATAAAACTCAGGTTGATAACCTGAACTCTCAGCATAAGGCAAACATCGAAAAGCTAACTGCCGACCATGAGAACACAGTTAAGTCTATGAACGACGACTTCGCCCTTAAGACTCAGCAGGCTGAGGAGAAGCACAGGGGAGAGGTTAAAGCGCTCAAGAACAC
>JAQXHW010000190.1 GCA_029007475.1 Oscillospiraceae bacterium
GCGCCGCCCTCGCCGTATTTGCCGGAACGGTTAAAATAGATTGAGTCAGAGCCTGTATGTGAGAAAACTCCGTCGTTGATAACGTGGATACCCAGCTTTTTAGCTTCCGCGCAGAGGTTGACAAAATCCTCGTTAGTTCCAAGCATAGGGTCAATTTTAAGGTAGTCGCCCGTGTCGTAGCGGTGGTTAGAGTAAGCCTCGAAGATAGGGTTGAGGTAAATACAGGTAACGCCCAAATCCTTGAGGTAGGGGAGTTTTTGAGTAATACCCTTTAGGTCGCCCTTAAAGAAGTCGGTGTTGGTGATTTCGCCGTTGTGGTTAGGCTGCCAGCGGGGCATAGCGTACCAATCGTTCTGTATCTCGAGATCGGTTCTTGTGATATTCTTTTCCTCGCCGCTGAAGTTAAAGCGGTCGGGGAAAATCTGATACATAACGCCGCCAACAGGCCAATCGGGAGTTTTGAAGCCCTTTTTGTAGCAGGTAATCTGCCAGCTTCTGCCGGGAGAACGCTCAATGGAGCTTTTGCGGTCTACATCGGCAGGCACAATGAAGCGCAGACCCTCGCCGGTATGAATGCGGAAGCTGTACCAGTAAAGTCCTTTTTTCTCAGGAGTAAAGTCACACTCCCACACATCCATTTCGTTTTCAAAGGGGCCGTACCAGTTCATTGTGATGAACTGCCAGTCGTAGTCATAGTCGTATTTAATTGCAAGCTCTGCGTGAGAAGTGCGAAGTCCGTAGGGGATGAGAACCCTCATATGGATAGGGGTGCCTTCCTCAACTGCACCGAAAGGGGTACGGTAAAAGCTGTTTCGTGAATCAAATGGGGGGAACATAAAAAACCTCCAAAATAATAAAAAACATACGCATTAATTATATAACTAACCAACCCTGTTGTCAACGAGAAAACCCTGTTGGAATGTGGAATTTAGCCCATATTTTTTATAGAAAACTAACGAAAAATAAGATAAAAAATAGACCGCTTCGAAAGGGAAACGGTCTATTAAGATTACATTTTAGATGAAATACTCAAAAAATCATTCTTCATCGTAATCGTCGGACTCTGTGGGCTTGAGATTTTTGAAAAGCTCAAGCTTCTTTTTGGGAGCCTTTTTGGGAGTGTTCTCAGAAGCCTCCCCTGAGATTTCCGAAGCCTCGGGATTATCTGCGTTGGCGGCGGCTTCTAAGAGTCGCTCTTTTCTTGTCTTAAAGCTCTTGGTATCGCAGAGCCATAAAGCAGCTCTCACGGGAACGAGATTTTTCTTTTCTCTCAGCTTCTTGCCTGTCAGCAGACACATTGCCACAAAGAGCTGGAGAGCGACGGTAAACGCCGCAAAGCCTAAGATGAAGCCGTCGGGGATATAGTAGAACTTAACCGTGTGTTCGCCGGAGGTAATGGGAACGGCACAAACACCGTCTGCGATAGCAACAATTTGGGTTTCCTTGCCGTCAATTACCGCATGCCAGCCCTTTTCATAGGGGATAGAGGTATAAAGCAAGCCGCTCTTAGAGGAGCTGATAGTACCCTCCAAAACCGTGTCGGTAGCCTTTGTTGCGTCTAAAACGTTGGAACGGAGAATCTCAAGTCCCTTCTCAAAGACTTCCTCGTTGAGCATATAGCAGTATGCGCGGATAGATGAGGAGGAGCCTGTAAAATCGCCGCAGAGGGAGACCTTGGTGTCCTTGGTGTGATATCCTAGGTTGTTGATAAAGGCGCATTTGTCGTTAAAGGTGCCAATCTTTTCGTCGTTGATTTTGAAGTGTCCGTCACCCTCGTTGCTGCCAACCTTAAGGTAGGTCAGAACTAATCCGTCCTCGGGGAGATAGAAGTTGAATTTAAGGCTTCTGCCTGTGCCGTCCTTAACGGAAGCGCTGTAATGTCCCTCGTCGGCATATTTGGTGACGGAGGCTGAGTGACCTTGGTCACGAACCGTAAGCTGAGTATAGACAGGCTCCTCAATGCCCGTTGCCTTCTGCCACCATTCAATTTGATTTTCAAAGGGATTGTCAACTGTGCCGGGGTTGCCGGTGGTATAGGGCTCAATCTCAAAAGAGGAGAGAGCGTTGTTTACAACGAAGCCCTGAGGAATATACGCGGTGTTTTCGTAGAGAACAACCGAGCCTGAGAAAGCTGCGTTTTTCATGTAATCCTGGTCGTAGCTTACTCCGTCGCGAGCCATCATATATCTGAGGTTCAAAATTACGTTTGTGACGGGAGAGGTCTGGTAGTAGGTGTAGCGGTTGCCGGCAGGCCAGCCTGCAAGACCCATGTATTCAACATACTTTGTGATATTTACGTTTGCCATGGAGTTAAACATGGAGATACCGTTAAAGCCGTTGAGAGCGCCGTCGTTTAGGGAGCTTGTCTTAGTAAATTCCGTGCGGTTCCAGTCGGGGTCCATGCTGTCCCAAGAGTCAATCTGAGCAACTAACTTATTTACGTCATTTTCGTTGGGGGGATATCCTACGGTGGTGGTAGAGCCTACGGTGTAGACTCCGATAATACCGGTTACACACATCTCGGCTAAGACTATTACGCCGATAATAACCGTAACAACCTTTTTGGGCAGAATTTTCAGCACAAAAAGGAAGAGGAGAATAAGCATCACAACGCCAATTACAGCCGACCAGATACCTGCCTGTTCGTTAAAGGCAACCCCTGTTTTGGATGCCCCTGTACCCTCGTGGTTATATACGGTTTCCTTAAGCAGGAAGTAACCGATAAGAATAAGTGAAAATACCAGAGTGCCTACGGTGATATCAATATAATCCCCCTCTTTCAGAGAGGTAAACGCCCTAAACGCCATATATACCATCAGGAAGCAGAATAGGAAGCTGAAGCGATAGGGGAGCATATTGGGGTAGTGGAAGCCGTGCCAGATATAGTCAAGGCTGCGGAAAATGAAGCTTGAAATAAGGAAACACATTGTGCCTAAGCAGAAGAGCTTTTCTGAGAGCTTAATCTTTCTTGCGCAGAAGAATACACCCAAGAGGATTAAGCAGAAAACTCCGCAGGCAACGTTGGGGAGACCCTCCTTAGCGGTGGGCTTAAGGAAGGAGAGCATATTGCCGAAAATCTGATGAACGGCGTCGAAAACACCCTCGGCTGTATCCTCGCCGATGTTGATATCAAACTTCGTGGGGAATTTTGTGGTCTGCTGATAGCAGTTGCCCAAGGCGAGATATGCAGGAATTGTAATGGGCGCTGTTAAAAGCAGAGAAATAGCCGAGAAAGCGGCAGTCCTCAAAAGGTCTCTGAAGGACTTTTTGAAGGATACAAAGCGGCAAACGGTGTAGCCTACGGCAATAATGAAAACAGCAATACAAATCATGAAGCCGATATAGTAGTTGAAAACTACCGCACAGGCAAGGGAAATTGTAAAGAGCTTGAATTTGCCGTCGCGTAAAAGACAGACCGTACCCGCAAAAACCAAGGGCAGCATTGCCACGGAATCGAGCCAAATAGTGTTCCAGTAGTAGCCCATGTTAAAGGAGCACATGGCAAAGAGCGTGCCGGCAATAACAAGGGCAAGCCCGTCCTTCTTAAAGACCATCTTAAAGGCGATTGCAGTAAACATACCTGCGCAGGCGATTTTTATTACGGTAATAACCGTAAGGTATTCAACCAATACGCTTGAGGGAACGGCGATTGAAAGGAAGTTGAGGGGACTCATAAGGTAGTAGGCCATAAGGGCAATAAAGTTAGTGCCCATACCCACAGACCATGTCCAGAAAAGCGAGCCGCCGCTCTGGAGCTTTGAATGTAAGTCCTCAAGGAAGGGGAAATACTGGTGCCAAAGGTCAACAACCAGCATTTGCTGAGTACCCCAGGGTCTCGCGGTGTTTACCTCGCAATCGAAGCCCAGAAGCTTACCGATTGAAAGCACCATGGTTCTGAAGATACCGAAGGGCGCAACGTCCTTAACCGCAAAGGCGACAGCCATGAGGATAAAGGGAACCGCAAAGGCTAAGATAATGAACTTATTCTCGGCGAAGAAGCCCCTTATCTTGCCCCCGCCCGCGAGCTTTTTGCCCGCTTGAGGGGGGACGCTTTGTGCCTTGGCGGAAGATTTAGCTGATGACATGAAAAAACCTCCCGAAAAAAGATGATAATCATACAGAATAAGTATAACATAATAAAGCGAAAAGGCAACAGTTATTACGAATTTGTCAGAGAAAAAAGAGAGATTTCGGTAAAGCTGAGGTAAATATTTTGCGGAGTCGGGGAAGCCCTCTAAAAAGTGTAGACTTTTTTGGGAAACCGTGTTACAATTAGTTTGTATATTTATGTAAACTAATTATCTACGAGGTGATATTATGAAAACCGTTGATATAGTTGTTCCCTGCTATAACGAGGAGGAGGTTCTTCCGGAATTTGTCAGGGTTACAAACGAGGTTATTGCCACTCTCCCCGAGTACAGCTTTCGCTATATTCTCGTGGACGACGGCAGCCGCGATAATACCCTGCTCACAATGATAAAGCTGGCTGAAAAATTCGAGAACGTGAAGTATATTTCCTTCTCAAGAAATTTCGGCAAGGAAAGCGCCATGTATGCAGGTCTTGAGCATACCACCGCCGACTACGTTTTCGTTATGGACGCAGATTTACAGCATCCGCCCGCAATGTTCCCTCAGATGCTTCAAGAGGTCGAAAACGGTCACGACTGCTGCGCTCTTTACAGAGAACAGCGCAAGGGCGAAAATATTATAAGACGGGGCTTTTCAAAGCTCTTTTTCCGCCTGCAGAACACAACAAAGGTGAAAATGCCTTACGGCGCGGTGGATTACCGTGTTATGACCCGCCAGATGATTGACTCAATCCTCTCCGTAGGCGAGGTACAGCGTTTTTCAAAGGGTATTTTCTGCTGGGTAGGCTTCGATACAAAGTGGCTTCCCTACAAGGATGTTGAGAGAACTATCGGTACTTCAAGCTGGAGCTTTTGGGGCCTTTTCAAATATGCTCTTGACGGCATGACCTCTTTCTCCGTTACTCCCCTGAGATTTATCACCCTTATGGGTATTATTATGTTCCTGCTCTTTCTCCTCTGTACCGTGGGAATTATTATTGAGGCGATTGTAAAGGGCTTTGGCTCAGGCTTTGCCACAATTATGTGCGCTATGCTCTTTATCGGCGCAATGCTGGAGCTTTCCATAGGTATTCTGGGCGAGTATTTAGGTCGGGTTTATATCGAAACCAAGAAACGTCCTATCTATCTCGTTAAAACTGCTAACATCGAAAAGGTTGAGAAGTAATGGAAAAGCTGAGAGCGCTCTTTATTAAATATAAGGAGATTATTATCTACATAATCGTCGGCGGTATGACCACCCTTGTCCGTTGGGGAACGGTTGTGATTTTCGAGAAAATTTTGTCGCCCTTCGGAATGAGCGGACAGGCTCTCTCCTTTTTCGTGACTCTTTTCTCTCTTATCGTCACAATTCTCTTTGCTTTTCCGCCAAACAAGATATTTGTTTTCGAGAGCAGGAGCTTTAAGGGCTCAATAATAATCAAGGAATTCGGCGGATTTTTAGCCGCGAGAGCAATCTCCAGCATTATTGAGCTTGCAGGTATTCCCCTCTTATCTCAGTGGCTGGGTATAGCTACCCTTTGGGTGACTATGATTGTCAGCGTGGTTGTGCTTGTAGCAAACTACATTTTCTCGAAGCTCATTGTCTTTAAGAACCGCACAAGCGAGGACGCCCAGAAAAAGGAGCGTAAAAAACTCTTAAAGAAAGCTAAAAAAGAGGGTAAGGATCTTGACCTTAAGGTTGTGGACAAATTAGACGAAAAGGACATTAAAGCGGTTAATATCGGCAAGAAGGACAAGCTCCTCTGTGTTATTCTCAACGGAATCTGCGCTTTGGTCTTTGTGCTTTCCGTAGTTTTCTATGTTATCGACCTTTGGGGGAAGCTCTTTGTGTAACTTCTGCATATTCTGCGTATAAAAAAGAAAAAGCATAAAGAGAAAAATTTTTCAAAAGGCTTGCTTGTTCCTCAGGGATTATGAGAATACAGCAGGAGATATAGCGGTGCTTCGGGCGGCTGATTTACAAACTCGCAAAAGCTCAGAGAGGTATTTATTAATAAGCCTGAGGAAACTCTTTATCAGAAAAACAGTACAAAAACGGCACAGTAGAGAAAATCTGTGCCGTAATTTTTTTGCCCGCTCAGCTGTGCTCTGCGTGCCCACGAGCGCCGGCAAAAAAGAAAGCGCACGCATAAGATGCGCACGCTTTTATGTATTCGATTTGAGAATCAGAAGGAACCGCTGGTGCTTCCGCCTGAGCCTGAACGTGAGGAGGATGAACCGTTGTCCTTGGGTCTTGCTGTTCGGGTAACCGTACGGTAAAGGAAAATATCCTTTTGGAAGTCAAGCCGGAATGAGCCGTCCTTAAGATAGTTTGAGGCGGAGGGCTGGAACTTAACGGACTTGAGCTGACCTCTCATGATAAATACTACGATAAAGGCGAGAACGATGCCGATTACAAGGGCAATTCCGATTTCTATCATAATATCTACGAAGGACTTTTTGTAGACTCTCTCGCCTGAGCCGAAAGAGGTGAGAATGCTGTCACATTCTGAAGCAAAAGCCTTCATTGCTCCGTAGAAATCGTCGCTCTTCAGGTAGGGGAGAATAACCGACTCAATTTCCTCTCTGGCGTCGGTGTTAAATACACCGCCCACGCCGTCGGTGGAGGTAATTGAGTATTTTCTCTCCTTAGCGCTAACAAGAAGGACTATGGAGCCGTCGCGGCCGGTTTTGTCGTAGCTTGCGGCATAGTTCTCCGCACAGTCCTCAACGTCGTCGAAGCTGTGCTCGGTGATAACCGCTACGTTGCAATTCTGGCGCAGGGAAATCTCGGTGAGGGTTGAGTTAAGGTACTCGTACTCATCATAAGAGAGGATACCCTCGTTGTCTATGCATAAATTGGGAATATTATCCTCTGCGGCAGAAACTATGACTACGCTTGCAGAAATCATCAGAAGTGCAAGCAAAAGCGCGAAAAATCTTTTTGTCTTAAAAATTTTCATGCCCACACCCCCTTAAAGACAGGAAATAAGCTGGAGTATGCCGTAGCCTAAGGCTGAGCCTGCTAAAGCAATAATTCCGAACCATTTCCAGAAGGCGCCCTTATCCATGGGGAGATTTCCTACGAATTTACCTGTCTGACCGTTCATGGCGAAGGTGTACTTTTCGCCCTTGTAGGTGGTGTTGAGCAGATAAACAGGGTAGAGTGCGTATTTAGCTTCTCCGTTTTTGAGGATGATGTTTGTGCTTTCGGGGGTTACGCTTGTATAACCCTGAACCGTGTCGCGGAAGGCCTGCTCGGTGCTGAAGCGTACTCGCTCGTTTGCGCGGTCAATAGACTGCTCTGCGGTTACGTCGTAGCGGTCGGCAAGATAGCCTGAAAGATAGGCTGTTTGGAAATCCACGGCTTCACCGAAGTTAAATGGCTCAATGGACTCCATAAGGTCGTCGGCAATTTTGCTTGAACCGTCAACGGGAATCCTCTCAAAGCCTAGGCTGCCGGCACGGACTGCGGCAAAGTGACGGGTTTCGGTGTAGTTGTAGTTTGAGTCGCTCCAAGTACGGACTTTTGTTGCTTTGTAGCGGATTTTAGCGTCCGCGTCTGTTTCGAAAAGCCAGAAAGGAACGTAAACGCCCTTAATCTCGTCAATGTGATTCTCGTCCTTGAAAAGTTTGGGAAGAAGAATTTTTCCTTTGACGTGTTTTCTCAGCCCCTCTTTAGCGTCTTCCTTTGTGAGCTTAAAGGGGATAACGTAGTCGGGCTTCAGGTCGCCTGCAAACTGACCCATTAAAACAACGGGATTGTCGCAGTAGGGACATTTTGTAGCGGCTAAGGTTTCGTCGCCTACGATTTCGCCGCCGCAGGATTTACATACATAAATGCGAAGTCCCTCGGTGTCGCCCTCCTGCCATTCCTGACCGGGATGAGTATCCCATTTCATTTCCTCCACGTTGTCGCCGTCGCCGCCTAATACCTCGTCAAGCTCACGGAGAGCGTCCATTTCAAATTCGGTGTCACAGTAGGGACACTTCATCTTTTGGACTTGGGTATTAAATTCAATGGCGCCGCCGCAACAGGGACACTTATACTCTTGAATAGTTGCCATTATATACCTCCAAGGTCACGCAAAGCGCAACAGTTATTACAGCTAAGCTGACGCATATCCATGCGGATATGAATTATTATGAAATGCCGCCGCGCAATATGAAGCCCGGCGAATTGGGAGCAAGGAGGCTTTTCAGTAAAGCCTTACCCCGTTTTCGCACAGGCAAGGCCCTTTTCGTCAAAGGACACTCTGTGCCGGCGACATTACTGAGTATTTGAGTTAGGGATTAAAATGCGTTTCCGCACTCGGGACAGAACTTAGGAGTCTTTCCCTCGGGTGCTTCCCAGCCGCAGCTTGAGCACTTAGCGGCAGAGGGCATTTTTGCGCCGCATTCGGAGCAGAACTTGCCTTTATTTACTGCGCCGCAAGCACATTTCCAGCCTTCTTCGGGTTTCTTTGCGCCACATTCTGTGCAGAATTTACCTGTTGCCGTTGCACCGCAAGCGCATTTCCAAGAATCGCCTGAGGGAGCTTGCTGCGGAGCTGCCTGAGCCTGCTGCTGCTGACCCATAGCAAAGAGGTTCTGAGCGTTCATGCCGCCCTGATTCATAGCCATACCCATGCCCATGAAGCCTGTCATTGCGCCGCCTTCGTTTGCTGCGGCAGCCTTCATAGCGTCTGCCTGTGCGCCAACGAGGGTTGCTGCTGCCATGGTGGGGTCGCGCATGATAGCTGTGCGCTGTGCCTGCTTGATAAGCTCTGCGTCCTCGTCGGGAAGTGTAACGGGATTAAGCGCAACCGACTTAACCTTTAAGCCGCGAAGCTCGCCCCATTTCTGAGAGAGAGTTTCGTTCATGGCAAGCTCGATTTCAGCGTTGTGGTTAGCAAGCTGGTTGGGTCTGATTTCCAGGTCGGAAAGCTTACCGAAGGCAGGAGCAAGTGCGCTTACAAACTCGGTTTTAAGCTGGCTGTCCAGCTTATCGCGGGTGAAGTCCTCCTCTACGTTACCGCAAACATTGGTGTAGAAAAGGAGGGGGTCGGCGATTGTGTAGGAGTAAACGCCGGAGCAGCGAACGGATACGTCAATATCCAAGCCGATTTTAGAGTCAACTACTCTAAAGGGAATGGGGTTGGGTGTGCCGAACTTGTTATCGTAGATTTCCTTTGTGTTGAAGTAGTAAACTCTCTGATCCTTGCCGGTGTCGCCGCCGTAGGCAAAACGCTTGCCTATGGTCTTAAAGGTTTCTATGATGCTCTTGCCTAAGGAGCCGGCGAAAATAGAGGGCTCGGTTGAGGAGTTGTAGGTGAATTGGCCGGGCTCGGCGCAAACCTCAACAACCTTTCCCTGCTCGACGATAATCATACACTGACCGTCGGCAACGGCAATACCTGAGCCGTTAGAGATAATGTTGTCGTTTCCTTTTGTGTTGGAGGAACGGCCTGTAATCTGCTTGTGACCTTTTGTAACAAGCACGGTGGGATCCATAGCGTCGCAGTAGAAAAATTCTTTCCACTGGTCGGCTAAAACTCCGCCTACGGCGCCGATTCCGGCTTTAATAAGTCCCATCTAAAAAACCTCTTTTCATAATTTTCAAATTTTGGGGTATAAAAAATTGCGGATGCAATCAATTATCGTGTGATTACTGAGCGATTTTGTTTAGCTATCTATTGTTATTCGGGCTTTGAGGAGTATAGGCCTTTTGAGAGTAAGGATTTTTATTTTCCCTGTGCTCAGACTTGACGTTTCCGCCCTTGTTTATGAGCTTTAAGAAAAGTGTCCAAAGCAAAACGTAGAGAATAAAAAGGGAAAAGGCGCCAATCATGCACCACAAAAGCCAGTCATAGCGAAGCCAGAGGTACAGTCCCAAAAGGGCAAAGCCGGGGACAGTCCACTCAAAGTTCAGGAGGATATTCAGGAAAAAGCAGAGAAAAAAGCCTCCGCTGCTTCGTGATTTTCTCATAAAAGCGCCCCCGACAAGAAAAAATAAATACTTTACAGGATAAATTATATAATGAAAGGGCAAAAAAATCTACCTTTATTAATAATTTGTAATTTATGTTTAGAGAGTTTTGGCAGGAAATACAGAGAGAATTTCCATAATAGAGCAAAAATTAGACAAGATAAAAGAATTTACGCGGTATTCGCGCGCAAACCCTCAAACAATCCGGTCAAAACAAGCCTGACAGAAAAGGCGCGCAAAGTAAAAAAAGCCCTCCGTGCGGAAGGGCTTTTGGAGCTGGTGACGTGACTTGAACACGCGACCTGCTGATTACGAATCAGCTGCTCTACCGGCTGAGCTACACCAGCAAATTCAGTACCACCCTATTATATATCAACTTTTCCGTCATTTCAAGTGGCTTTTCTCTTAAAATTTTTATCCGTATTCCTGACCCAAGGAGGATTATTCGCTGAGGACCGAGATAATAGTAAAATGTGAAAGTTTATCACAACAGCTTGAAGTGTGAAAATTTCACGTTATATTATAGTTATAATCTTTTGAAAGAGGTGTTATTATGTCAATCGAATTTGGACAGCGGCTTCAGTATTATCGCAGAAACTGTGAGTTCACACAAAAGAATATTGCCGATGCGCTCAATATTGACCGCTCAACCTACGCATACTATGAGAGGGGTACCACGGAGCCTGACCTAAAGACCTTAGTTAAAATTGCGAAGATTTTAGGCGTGACAACATCTCACCTTATTCCTCACGACGGCGAGGGAGAGGATGTGGCTGTTACAGACCGGAGAGTAAAGAGAGAGCAAAAGGAAATCAGCAAAGAGACAGAGGGCAGGAGCTCGAAGGTTTACAACCTCAGCCGCGGTGAAAAGGAGATTTTGGCTGTTTTTCGCGCCCTTGACAGCGATAAAAGAAAGACGCTCTACGAATATTCTCTCTCCCTTGCGAAAGAATAAGGATTACCTAAGGGAAGAGACCGCCGGTTTTCTGCGGAGGGTGCCGTGCTTTGCTAAGGGGGAGTACCTCTTTCGGCGGTGAGGGGACATCCCACGGCGGATTATAAAGTCTCTCTTTTGCGTTATTATATATATAGGAAAAGAGAATTTCCATAATTCTCAAAAAAGGCTTTACATTTCAGAAAGCCTGTGCTATAATATCAAGGCTTAATGCCCCTTTCACGGATTTTGGAGTATGCCGCAAAGCGGAGTCACCGTCCTTTTTCTGTGATTGAAGCGCAAAGGCGCGCAGGGTAAATTTATAAAAAAGGTGGAAAACACAATGCTTAAAGAAGAAAAGCAGGCAATTATCAAAGAGTATGCTCTCAAGGAGGGCGACACAGGCTCACCTGAGGTACAGATTGCTCTTTTAACCAAGAGAATCAACGACTTAACCGAGCACCTCAAGGAGCACAAGAAGGATCACCACAGCCGCAGAGGTCTTCTCAAGATGGTTGGTCAGAGACGTTCTCTCCTCAACTACCTCGTTAAGGTTGACATCGAGAGATACCGTTCAATTATCGCTCGTCTCGGTATCCGTAAATAATTTTGTGTTTAGTAGGGCAGACGGCTTTTTAGTCGTTTGCCCTGTATTCCGTTTTTGGAATACTTTATAACTTCAGGCGAAAAGCTCCTTTTTTGCCTTACCCGGCTTTGCAAATACAGGGTTTTGTTCGTCAGATTTAGCGGTAAAATAAGGGTGCGGCACAAAAGCCGAAAGAAAGGCTTCGATACGCACAGAGGCTTCGGCGCGTCTTTATTTTATTGCTAAATGATGACAAAAACCCTGTGAAGTATATTATTTTTACAGGAGGAAAAATTATGGCAAATTCATTTATGACCTTCGACAAGTTCAGAACTTTCGAAACGGAATTCGCAGGCAGACCTCTTATCATCGAAACAGGTAAGACCACTCAGCTTGCAAACGGCGCCTGCCTTGTTCGCTACGGCGAGACAGTTGTTCACGTTGCAGTAACAGGTGCCGCTAAGCCCCGTGAGGGTATCGACTTTTTCCCTCTCTCGGTAGATTTTGAGGAAAAACTCTACTCGGTAGGAAAAATTCCCGGCAGCTTCCTCAAAAGAGAGGGCAGACCCTCCGAGAAGGCTATCCTTACAAGCCGCGTTATCGACAGACCTATCAGACCTCTTTTCCCCAAGGATATGAGGAACGACGTTTCCGTTGTATGTACCGTTATGTCCGTTGACCCCGACTGTGAGCCTCAGATTGCCGCTATGGTAGGTACTTCTATTGCGCTTTCCATTTCCGATATTCCCTGGAACGGCCCTATCAGCGCTTGCTCTGTGGGCTATGTTGACGGCGAGTTTGTTATCAACCCCACAGCCGCTCAGAGAGAGGTCTCCGATATGGCAACAACAGTTGCCTCCACCGACAGCCGTATCGCTATGATTGAAGCAGGTGCAAACTGCGTTTCCGACGAGGTTATGTATAATGCTATCATGGCAGGTCACGAGGCTAACCAGAAGATTATCGAGTTTATTAAGGGTATGCAGGCTGAGATCGGTAAGGAAAAATTCTCTTACCCCTCAAACGAGCCTGACGAGGAGATGTTCAGCGCAATCAAGGAGTTTGCCGAGGCAGACGTTAAGGTTGCTATGGACACCGACGACAAAACCGTCCGCGACGCAAGACTCCTCCCCATTTACGAGGCTGTTCACGCAAAGTTTGACGAGATTTATCCCGACAGCGCTGAGAAAATCGACGAGTGTATGTATAAGGTGCAGAAGTACATTGTTCGCCGTTGGCTTTTAGACGATCAAAAGCGTGTTGACGGCAGAGGCATGAACGATATCCGTCCTCTGGCCTCCGAGGTTGGTATTCTTCCCCGAGTTCACGGCTCAGGTCTTTTTACACGCGGACAGACTCAGGTTCTCACAATCGCAACACTCGGTCCTGCTTCCGACGGTCAGATTATTGATGGCATCGACGAAGAGGAATTCAAGAGATATATGCACCACTACAACTTCCCCAGCTACTCGGTTGGCGAGACAAGACCCTCAAGAGGCCCCGGCAGACGTGAAATCGGTCACGGCGCTTTAGCCGAGAGAGCTCTTGTTCCCGTTATCCCCTCAGTTGAGGAGTTCCCCTATTCTATCCGTCTTGTATCAGAGGTTCTTTCCTCTAACGGCTCTACCTCTCAGGGCTCCGTCTGCGGCTCAACCCTTGCTCTTATGGACGCAGGCGTTCCCATTAAGGCTCCTGTTGCAGGTATTTCCTGCGGTCTTATAACCGAGGGCGACCGTTGGATGACTATGGTTGATATCCAGGGCGTTGAGGACTTCTTCGGCGATATGGACTTCAAGGTTGCAGGTACTCACGAGGGTATCACAGCTATCCAGATGGACCTGAAAATTTCAGGACTTCTCCCCGAAATGGTTAAGGAGGCACTTGAGAAAACTCACGTTGCCCGAAACTATATCCTGGATGAAGTAATGCTCAAGGCTATTGCCGAGCCCCGCGCAGAGCTTTCAAAGTATGCTCCCAAGATGCTCACAACCACAATTCCTGCCGACAAAATCTCTGAGGTTATCGGCAAGGGTGGTAAGGTTATCAAGGAAATCCAGGCTCAGTGTGAGGTTAAGATTGACATTGAGGAGGACGGCGAAAACGGACAGGTATTCGTTTCAGGCGTTGACCTCGAGAACTGTAAGAGAGCTCTCGCAATTGTTGAGACTATCGCTATGGACCCCGAACCCGGCGCAATTTACCTTGGTAAGGTAGTTCGCATTATGGATTTCGGCGCATTCGTTGAGATTGCTCCCGGCAAAGAGGGACTTGTTCACATCAGCCAGCTTGATGTTAAGCGCACCGAGAAGGTTACCGACGTTGTAAACGTAGGAGATGTAATCAGAGTTAAGGTTCTTGAGATAGACGACAAGGGTAGACTCAACCTTTCCAGACGCGACGTTCTCATCGAGGTAGACGGCATGACTCCCGAGAACGATATTTCAAACGACAGACCCCGACGTGACTCAAACCGCGGCGGCAGAGATAATCGCAGACCCCGCAGATAAGCTGTCGGCGGTAAAGCCTGCGGTAAGCTGTGCTTTTGAATAAGAATAATCAGGGCTATGGCTTTTGCCGTAGCCCTTTTCATATTAGTCGACAGGTTCGGAATTTGGAAATAGAGGTAAGAAATTTTGCCGAAAATTCTCAAAACCGCGGAGCTGCTAATAATTACAATTTTATTACGGATTTTGTCAAAATGCTGAATAATCCTTGATTTTCGGGGGAAAAAGCACAATTTCTTGTGGATTTAGGTAAATATAACACAAGGCTTTTTCTGTTTTGCACAAAAGAATTGGAAAATTATGTAGATTATATAATAAATAATATATTTTTACTTGTAATTTATGTTGGTTTATGATATCATATTTGATATCTGAAAATAGGTTTAGTGTGCAAAATAGGGCAACCTCCCTGAGATAACGCCCTTTTTTGTCCCCCTTAACTTGATATCTTCCATATTTATATAAGGAGCGACAAAATCAGTATGGACAAAAAATTTCTTTACTACCTTATAAAAAGAGTTTTGCTTGCTATTGTCACCATCTTTCTGGTTGTTACAATAACCTTCTTTACCATGCAGGCAATTCCCGGCGGTCCCTTCCTCTCCGAAAAGTCACCCTCTAAGGAGACTATGGCGGCTTTGGAGGCTAAGTACGGTCTGGACAAGTCCATGGGTGAGCAGTACCTTACCTACTTAAAGGACGTTGCTACCCTGAACTTCGGCCCCTCGATTAAATTTAGAGGTCAGCAGGTTATGGACCTTATCTTAGAGGGCTTCGCAGTCAGCGCCAAGATTGGTCTTATTGCCGCAGTCATCGCCTTGGTATTCGGTATGGTTTTCGGCTCTATTGCCGCGGTTTTCCACGACAAGTTAGTTGACCGTATAATTATGGTGCTTTCAACGGCCTTCGTTGCTATGCCCTCGTTCCTGATAGCCACGCTGCTGCTGCTGATATTTGCGGTAAACTTAAAGTGGTTCCCAACAAACGGCTCTCAGGCAGGCGGTCTTGTGCTTCCCATTATCTCCCTTGCGCTATACCCCATGTCTTACACAATCCGTCTCACCCGTTCATCAATGCTGGACGTTTTGGGTCAGGATTATATCCGTACCGCAAAGGCAAAGGGCGTTCGTCCCTCAAAGGTGCTCTTTAAGCACGCTCTTAAGAACGCCGTAACTCCCGTCATTACCTACGCAGGCCCCATGATTGCTTTCATCCTGACAGGCTCTTTGGTTGTGGAGGAGATTTTCGCGGTTCACGGCTTAGGCAGCTTCTTCGTAAGCTCAATTATTAACCGTGACTATCCCATGGTTATGGGTACAACCATTTTCCTTGCGGTTATCGTTATCATAATGATGCTTATTTCCGATGTTCTCTATAAGCTGGTTGACCCCAGAGTAGATCTTTCCTAAGGAGGTGCCGTTAAGTTGAGTTTCGTAAACAAGAAAAAAGCTGAGGGCGCACTCCCCAAGAAGAATCCTCTGAGCTTTCAGCTTAACCTTTCAAAATTTAATAAAGCCTCCGATGAGGCTAAGGCACAGCAGGTAATCGAGCGTGAGTCCGTTACCTTCTTTAAGGACGGTATGCGCCGCCTTTGGAAGAATAAGGTTGCTGTAACCTGCGCCTTCATTCTCCTGTTTATTATCCTTGCAATTATCTTTATTCCCATGTTCTACCCCTACGCCTACGACCAGCAGTTAGGTCTTTCCGTCGGTAAAACCGACTACTCCTACGCTAACCTTGAGCCCTTTGAGTACGGCACGACAGAGCTTGAGAGAATTGAAAACGGCGAGCAGATTTTCCCCCATATCTTCGGTACCGATAAGGACGGCAGAGATTACTTTATCCGCGTTGTCTACGGCACAAGAGTGTCCTTGGGCGTAGGTCTTTTCGCCTCCATAATCGTTTTGATTATCGGTACTCTCTACGGCTCAATTGCAGGCTACTTCGGCGGCAAGGTTGACCTTATTATGATGAGAATAGTTGATATTATCTACTCTCTGCCGGATATGCTGATGATTATTCTGTTCTCGGTTGTTCTAAAGACGGTTATCAATCCCGCGCCGGGTACTTTGCTCTATAAGCTGGGCTCGGGTATGATTAGTATATTTATTGTTTTCGCACTTCTATACTGGGTAAGTATGGCCCGCCTTATCAGAGGTCAGATTCTTACCATAAAGCAGCAGGAATACGTCCTCACGGCAAAGGCCATGGGAGCTTCCCCTGCAAGAATTATCAGAAAGCACCTTATCCCCAACTGCATCAGCGTTATGGTTATATCCACCGCTCTGCAGATTCCCAACGCAATTTTCACCGAGAGTTTTCTCAGCTACTTAGGTCTCGGCGTTTCGATGCCCATGCCCTCTTTGGGCTCGCTTGCCGCACAGGCTCGCGAGGGTATCTATTCCTATGCCTACCAGCTCGTATTCCCTGCGGTGACTATTTGCCTTATCGTTTTATCCCTCAATCTCTTAGGCGACGGACTTCGCGACGCCTTTGACCCCAAGCAGAAAAAGTAAGGAGGACTTTTTATGAGCTTACTTAAAGTTAATAATCTTAAAACCTCCTTCTTTACTCCTTTAGGCGAGGTTAAGGCCGTAAACGGCGTTTCCTATGAAGTAGAAAGAGGTAAAACCCTCGGTATCGTCGGTGAGTCAGGTTCCGGCAAGAGCGTATCTGCCTACTCGGTTATGAAGATTTTGGCTGACGCAGGAAAAATCGTTGACGGTACTATTGAATATGACGGCAAGGAGCTTGTTACTCTCAAGGAAAATGAGATGTATAAGATTAGAGGAAACAAGATTTCCATTATTTTCCAGGACCCCATGACAAGCCTTAATCCCGTTTTCACAATTGGAAATCAGCTTATGGAAGCAATTATGCTCCATACCAACAGAAATAGAAAGCAGGCTAAAGAGAGAGCTGTTGAGATGCTGAAGCTCGTTGGCGTTAATGAACCCGAAAAGCGTATCAAACAGTATCCCCATGAATTCTCCGGCGGTATGCGCCAGAGAGTTATGATTGCTATGGCTCTTGCCTGTGAGCCCGATATCCTTATTGCAGACGAGCCTACAACGGCTCTTGACGTTACCATACAGGCTCAGATTCTCGACCTTATGAAGGATCTCCAGAAGCAGCTTGGCATGGCTATTATCCTTATCACTCACGATCTGGGCGTTGTTGCCGATATGTGCGACGATATTATCGTTATGTACGCAGGCCAGGTTTGCGAGAGAGGCACTGCCGACGATATCTTCTATTCTCCCAAGCATGAATATACCTTAGGTCTTATGCGTTCAATCCCCACGGTTTCCGACGATCACGAGAAGCTCTGTCCTATCGGCGGTCAGGCTGTTGACCTTCTCAATATGCCTGCGGGCTGTCCCTTTGCTCCCCGCTGTGACGCGGCTATGGAGGTTTGCCTTGAGCAGAATCCCTGCCTTATCGGAATAAGCGACACCCACTCCGTCCGCTGCTGGAATCATGTGAAGTCTATGCTGGACGAGGGTCTTATTACCATGGAAGAAGTGGAGGCGATGTACCGTGAGTAATTACGATTATTTGCTTGAGGTGCAGAACCTGAAGCAGTATTTCAGTATCCCCAACGGTCTTTTCGGCAGCAAAACGCTTAAAGCCGTTGACGATGTTTCCTTTGCCATCAAGGAGGGAGAAACCCTCGGTCTTGTAGGCGAGTCCGGCTGCGGTAAAACAACCGTCGGCAGAAGTATTCTTCACCTTTACAAGCCCACGGACGGCAAGGTTTTTTACAAGGGTCAGCAGATTGTTACCAAGAAGGATATCAACAATTTCAGAAAGAACGTTCAGATGGTTTTCCAGGACCCCTATTCATCTCTGGACCCCCGTATGACGGTTTCCGATATTATCGGAGAGCCTCTTGATATTCACAAGCTCTACGCAAACAAAAAGGAGAGAGCCGAAAAAATCAAGGAGCTTCTTTATACAGTAGGTCTTACCTCCGACCACGCTACCCGTTATGCCCACGAGTTCTCGGGCGGTCAGCGTCAGCGTATCGGTATTGCAAGAGCCTTGGCTGTTAATCCCAACTGCATTATCTGTGACGAGCCTGTTTCGGCTTTGGACGTTTCCATTCAGGCACAGATTATCAATATGTTTGAGGAATTACAGGAAAAGATGGGTCTTACCTATCTCTTTATTGCCCACGACCTCTTGGTTGTTAAGCACATTTCCGACAGAATTGCGGTTATGTACTTGGGTCACTTGGTTGAGACAGGTCCAGCTAACGAGATTTATAATCATCCTGCACATCCTTACTCAATTTCTCTGCTTTCCGCAGTTCCCGTACCCGACCCCGAGTACGCAAGATCTCACAGCAGAATTGTGCTTGAGGGTGACGTTCCCTCGCCGCTTAATATGCCTTCGGGCTGTCCTTTCCGCACACGCTGCCCAAGAGCAACCGAAAAGTGCGCTGAGGCTATGCCCCCTCTCACAGAGATTGCACCCGACCATTTCGCCGCCTGCTGGAACCTTTGATAGGTTAAAAAGGCGCAGATTCTCCGAATTTCCTTGCGGCGTTTTTGCCCAAGACGGAGAGAAAATTCCGCGTAAGCGCAGAGAAAAAACTCGCGTAAGCGCAGAGAAAGAATCCGCGCAAGCGGAGCTGACTTTTCTTCATTATCTTAGTTTTACCCCGCGTAAGCGGAGCAAAAAGTCTGCTTATCTGGTTGCAGATAATCATATATATTTTAGGAGGAAAAACTATGAAAAAGACACTTGCTCTTGTGCTTGCAGTTCTCACCGTAGTTGCTTTAGCCCTTACCGGCTGTAATGCAGGCGGCGGTACTGCAGCAAAAACAGAAATGACAATTTCCGTTGGTCCCTACCCTGATACCATCGACCCCGCACTTAACTCCGCAATCGACGGCGGTACTTACATCATCCACGCTTTCTCCGGTCTTGTTGGCTATACCCAGAGCGAAGACGGCAAACCGGTACTCACCGCAGACTGTGCAGCTGAGCTTCCCACCGCTGTTGTCGGCGAAGACGGCAAAGCTACCTACACCTTCACCCTGAAGGACGGACTCAAGTGGAGCGACGGCACAGACCTCACCGCTGAGGACTTCGTTTACGCTTGGAACAGAGCTATTGCTCCCGAGACTGCTGCTGACTACGCCTATATGTTTGACGTAATCGACGGCTATACAGAAGGCAAGCTCAACGTTACCGCTAAGGACGCTAAGACCCTCGAGGTTGTTCTTTCCAACGACGTTCCCTACTTCCTTGAGCTCTGTGCATTCCCCACATACATGCCTGTTAAGAAGGATGTTGTTGACGGTAACGAGACTTGGGCAACCAAGGCTGACACCTATATCGGCAACGGCCCTTACAAGGTAACAGAGTTCTCTCAGAGCCAGTTAGTTTTTGAGAAGAACGAGTATTACCATAACGCAGCTTCCGTAAAGACCGACAAAATCATCTGCGCATTCAACGCTGACGATACATCCCTCTATGCAAACTTCCAGAACGGTTCCTACCAGTTCATCGACTCTGTTCCCGCTGCTGAGATTAAGAGCATCGAGGAGAAATATCCCGATGAGTATAAGGTTTCCGGCCAGCTCGGTACCTACTACGTTTGCTTCAACGTAAACGATAAGGCTCTTGCAGACTTCACCGAGGATGAGAGAATCTCTATCCGTAAGGCTATCTCCCTCTTACTCGACAGACAGCACATCGTTGAGAACGTTTCTCAGGGCGGCGAGGTTGCAGCAAACACCTTCGTTCCCATGAGTCTTTCCGACGCTGACGGCAAGACAGATTTCCGCGCAAATGCAAACGGCGGAGCAGGCTACTTCAACATAGACTCTGCTTCCTACGACGCTAACTGCAAAGAGGCTGTTAAGCTCCTCGAGGCTGTTGCTAAGTCATCCGGTAAGTTCACCGTTAAGGACGGCAAGGTTGCAGGCTTCCCCGCACTTACCTACATCACCAACGAGAATACAAACCACGAGGCTATTGCTTCCTATATTCAGGGCGTTCTCGCAATCTACGGCATCGACCTCAAGATTGAGGTTCAGGAGTGGAATACCTTCCTTAACACCCGTAAGGACGGCGAGTATTCTATCGCTCGTAACGGTTGGATTGCAGACTTCAACGATCCTATCTCCTTCCTCGATATGTGGCTTTCCGAGTCCGGCAACAACGACGTTCAGTTCGGTAAGGGCGCTCACAAGGATTACAAGGGCTACTCCTATGGCGGCAAGGACAACCTCACATGGGCTGAGTCTTACGACAAGCTCATCGCTGAGATAAAGGCTTGCACGGATATCGAGAAGAGATTTGAGCTTATGCACCAGGCTGAGGATATCCTCATGGCAACAGGCGCAATCTGCCCCATCTACTACTACACCGACAACTACATGATATCTAAGAGCCTCCAGGGCTTCTTCACAACTCCCTTGGGCTTCAAGTACTTCATGTACGCAACCGTAGCTTAAGGCTATAGTCGGAACCCCACAACCAGATAAAAGGATATGGCAACGCCCCTCGAAAGAGGGGCGTTTGGTTTTGTTTTTTGCTAAACAGAATCAGGCAGTAAGGCTGAGGATTAGTATCAGAGCAATAAAGCCGTCAAAGCGGAGGTCTTGAGAATAGGCTGTGCCGCAGATATAAATAGGGGAGCAAAGCCTGCCTTTAGCTGCCGCAGGCAATACTTCAGTACCGAGGGCTTCCCGGCGGCTTCGCTGTTTACCTCAAAATCCCGTTAAAATATTAACAAAAGCCGACTATATCTGCAAAAAACTCTTGCATAGTAACAAAAAAAGCTATATAATGTTTTCGTATGAGTTATCTCTAAATTTTACATAAGAAAGGAGTAGTCACATTTATGAACTATTCACACGAAGTAGAAAAAATGTGTACTGTTGCTAAAGGACCTAAGCACGGTCCCGCACCTATTCCCGAAGAGGGCAAATGGGTAAAATCCTATCAGATTTCCGACATTTCCGGTCTTTCTCACGGCGTGGGCTGGTGTGCACCTCAGCAGGGTGCCTGCAAGCTCACCTTAAACGTTAAGGACGGTATCGTAGAAGAGGCTCTCGTTGAGACCCTCGGCTGCTCCGGCATGACTCACTCCGCAGCTATGGCTGCCGAGATTCTCCCCGGCAAAACTCTCCTTGAGTGTCTTAATACCGACCTTGTTTGTGACGCTATCAATACCGCTATGAGAAACATCTTTGAGCAGCTTGCATACGGCAGAAGCCAGACTGCTTTCTCCGAGGGCGGTCTCCCCGTCGGCGCAGGCCTTGAGGACCTGGGCAAAGGTCTTCGTTCACAGGTTGGTACAATGTTCTCAACCAAGGCTAAGGGCGTTCGCTACATGGAGATGGCTGAGGGTTATGTCCTCAAGACAGCTCTCGATGAGAACAACGAGGTTATCGGCTATCAGTTCGTTAAGCTCGGCAAGATGATGGAAGATATCCGCCACGGTGTTTCACCTGATGAAGCATATAAAAACAACATCGGTCAGTACGGTCGCTTTGACGGCGCTGCTAAGTACATTGACCCAAGAGAAGAATAATTCGGTAAGG